>JACPUR010000019.1 GCA_016192135.1 Candidatus Tectomicrobia bacterium
CTGGGGCTACGACAACCTGCTGCAGTCCGAGACGGGCTCCGGCAATCTCATCCCCTGGCTCGCCGAGAAGTTCGAGCGGGTGAACGCCCAGGCCTTCAAGTTCACCCTCCGGGCGGGCGCCAAGTTCAACGACGGCACCCCGCTCAACTCGCAGGCGGTCAAGTACTCCATCGGCCGCATCTTCGACCCCAAGGTCAAGAGCCGGCTGACCCCCTATTTCAAGGACATCAAGGAAGTCGAGGTCATCGACGACCGCACCTTCATCATCCGCACCAAGGCGCCCATGAACGGCCTCCCGAACCTCCTGCGCCGCTGGGGCCACATCGTGAACCCCAAGACGAAGGACATGGATCCGGCCGAGATCTCGCGCAACAGCCACGGCTCCGGGCCCTACGTTCTCAAGGAGTGGGTGAAGGGCCAGAAGATGACCTTCGAGGCCAACCCGCTGTGGTGGAACAACGCCAAGTACCCGAACCGCCCCCAGACCCTGATCCTGCGCCGCATCCAGGAGCACGCCACCCGCGTGAAGGCGCTCCAGGCCGGCGAGGTGGACATCATCACCGCCATCCCGGGGCACTTCGTCCCGCAGCTCCAGGCGGACCCGAAGCTGGAAGTGGCGAGCGTGCCGGCCGTCCGCATCCTCTACCTCGGCTTCTTCAGCGCCCACGGCGGGCCCTTCGCCGACAAGCGGGTGCGCCAGGCGGTGAACCACGCCATCAACTCCGAGGCCATCATCAAGACCTTCCTGGCCGGGCACGCGGAGCCCTATTTCCAGATGCTTCACCCCTGGGTGTACTCGGGCCAAAGCAAGAAGTTCACCTCCTGGAATCCCTACGACCCGGGCAAGGCCAAGCAGCTCATGAAGGAGGCGGGCTACGAGAAGGGCTTCAAGGCCCATCTCTTCACCACCATCGGCCGCTATCCCTCCGACAAGGAGACCTGCGAGGCCATCACCGGCATGGTCCAGCAGATCGGCATCGACGCCCCCTGCCGGCCGGTGAACTTCCCGCTCTACCGCCAGACCTTCACCGCCTTCCAGCAGGGCAAGCGCAAGGAGCCCGGGTTCTACTACCAGGGCTTCGGCAACGGCGCGGGCGACACCGCCGTCTCGCTCCGAGGCATGAGCGCCTGCAAGGGGGCCTGGAGCCCCCACTGCTTCAAGGAGTATGACGACATGGTCGACAAGGCCATCGGGACCGCGGACGTCGAGGAGCAGCAGGCCGCGTTCGAGAAGATCCAGATGTGGCTGCGCGACAACGCCACCCACAAGCCGGTGACCAAGGTCCATGACGTTTTCGGCGTGAACAAGCGGGTCAGGTTCATTCCCCGGCACGACGAGGGGCTCGACCCCTGGGAGATCTCGGTGAAGTAAGCCACGGCCTATCGATTCACCCGGGGGGCGCGAAAGCGCCCCCCCTTTTTTATGGGATTGACCCCTCCGGCCGGAAGGGCTACCATCTCCCTCCATCATCCGGATTGAAATGATACCGCCTGGGGGAATGCCATCCCGTTGCCAGGGACTCCCCCTGTTCTCCGGATTCACGATTGGTTCCGCCGCAGTTCCATTTTATGAAACCGAATGGGAGGACAATCCGATGCGAAAGTGCCTTGTCGTTCTGCTCACCCTGATGTTCGCGGCCGCCGCCGCGCCACGGGCCGAGGCCATCAAGCCGGGCACCGTCACCGTCGCCCTCTCGGGCGAGCCGCTAACCTTCGATCCCCACCTCCAGTCCGAGTTCATCGGCACCATGATCTGGCCCTGGGGCTACGACAACCTGGTCCAGTCGACCCCGCGCACCGGCGAGATCAAGCCCTGGCTCGCCGAGAAATTCGAGCGCATCAACTCCAAACAGTGGAAGTTCACCATCCGCAAGGATGCCAAGTTCCACGACGGCACGCCGGTCACAGCCGAGGCGGTCAAGTATTCCCTTGATCGGATCCTCGACCCCAAGACCAAGAGCCGTCTCCTGGCTTACTTCAAGTCTGTCGACCGGGTCGAGGTGCCAGACAAGTACACCGCGGTCCTTCACCTGAAGGTGCCCGACAACGGCATCCTGAAGCTCCTCTACCGGTGGGGGCACATCGTCAACCCGAAGATCAAGGACATGGATCCGGCCGAGGTTTCGCGGAGCAGTCAGGGCTCCGGGCCCTACATCCTCAAGGAGTGGACCAAGGGCCAGAAGATGGTCTTCGAGGCGAATCCCAACTGGTGGGGCAACAAGATGTACCCGAACCGGCCCCAGACCCTCGTCCTGCGACGCATCCAGGAGTCCACGACCCGCGTCAAGGCGCTCCTCGCCGGCGAGGTGGACATCGTCACGGGGATCATGCCCCACTTCATCCCCGAGGTGAAAGCGAACCCGAACGTGGAGACGGTCGCGATCCCAAGCGTCCGCATCCTTTACATGGGGTTCTTCACGAAGCACGGCGGCCCCTTCGCCGACAAGCGGGTGCGCCAGGCGGTGAACCACGCGATCAACACGGAATCCATCCGCAAGACCTTCCTGGGCGGCTACGCCGACTCCTACCATCAGATGCTTCACCCCTGGGTGTATTCGGGCTACAGCAAGAAGATGACATCGTGGTACCCCTACGACCTGGGCAAGGCCAAGCAGCTCATGAAGGAGGCCGGCTTCGAGAAGGGCTTCAAGGCCACCCTCTTCACCACCCTGGGCCGCTACCCGGCCGACAAGGAGGCCTGCGAGTCCATCACCGGCATGGTCCAGCAGATCGGCATCGAGGCCCCTTGCCAGTCCCTGGTCTTCCCGCTCTACCGGCGGACGTTCACGGCTTACCAGAAGGGCAACAAGAAGGACCCCGCCATGTTTTATCAGGGATTCGGGAACGGCGCGGGGTACACCTCGGTTTCGCTGCGCGGTTTCAGCGCCTGCAACGGCGCATGGAGCCCCCATTGCTACAAGGAATTCGACGCCATGGTGGACAAGGCGATCGCCACCGAGGATGTCGAGGATCAGCAGGAGGCGTTCGAGAAGGTCCAGATGTGGATGCGCGAGAACGCGACCCACAGGCCCGTCCTGAAGATCCACGAGGTGTTCGGCAACACGAAGCGGGTGTCGTTCAAGCCCAGCCACGACGAGAACCTTCATCCCTGGGAGATCTCGATCAAGTAAAGCGCGCGACCTCGAAGCTCGAAGGCGCGGGGGGCTTGCGCCCCCCGCGCTTTTTTTATGAGCGGGCCCGGCTTTATACTCGGCGGGCGATTCATAACGTCGTCTTTTCCGCCCGGAGGAGCCCCGATGGCCATGGCGAAGGAGTACCCCCGCTTCTCGAAGCAGGAATACGCGCGGCGCTGCGAAGAGGTCCGCGGGAGAATGCGGGAGCGGGGGCTGGACGCCCTCGTCGTGTACGGCGATTCGGGCTCCCACGGCGGCAACCACGCCAACGTCAAGTACCTCTCCAACTACCAGGACCCCATCAGCAGCTACGTGGTCTTTCCCCTGAAGGGAGAGCCCGCCCTCTACATGTCGAACCGCCTCTACCTGCCCTACGCCCGCCAGATGAGCGTCATCGCGGAGACCGACGCCGTGGACTACGACCCCGCCTCCAAGGTGGAGCGCCGCCTGCGGGAGCTCGGCCTGGAGAGGGGGGCCATCGGCCTCGTGGGGCTTCGGGGCATCCTCCAGGGCTCGCTCCCGCACGGGCACGTCGTCCATTGGGAGAAGGCCTTCCCGGGCGCCTCCTTCCACGAGGCGACCGACCTCCTGGCCTCGGTGCGCGCGGTCAAGAGCAAGGAGGAGCTGCGCTGGTTCCGCAAGGGCGCCGCCTTCACCGACCTGGCGTTCGAGGCGCTGGAGAAAAAGGCCCGGCCCGGCATGACCGAGCACGAGCTGGCCGCCCTCATCGCGGGCGCCTACATGCCGCGCGGGGGAGGCCCCCAGCTCATCTTCGTCGGCTCGACCTCCATGGCGCGCCCCCACCTCATCTTCCCCAACCAGTTCCCCGCCCACCGCAGGACAAGAAAAGGCGACATCGTCCTCACCGAGCTCTCCTCGGACCACGAGATGCACGGCGGCCAGGCCCACCGGCCCATCGCCGTGGGCGCCAAGCCCACCCCCATCTACCAGAAGCTCTTCGACGTGGCGGCCGAGGCCTACAGGCGCATCCTCGCCTGCATCAGGCCGGGCGCCACCCACGAGGACGTGCGGCGCGCCGCCTCGATCATCCAGGAGGAGGGGTTCACCACCTTCGACAGCACCTTCCACGGCTGGGGCCTCCTCATCGAGGACCCCCGCGTGGACATCGAGGCCACGCTCATCAAGCGCCCCCAGAACCAGATCGTCTTCCAGGAGGGGATGCTCATGGTGGTCCAGCCCAACGTCGTCACCCCGGACGCGAAGCGGGGCCTCCAGGTGGGCAATCTGGTCGAGATCACCCGCACCGGCGCCCGGCCGCTCCAGAAGTACCCGCTCAAGTTCATGCGGATTTAAAGAAAAGTCCGCGGACCAGGCGGCTTCTTGGCCGTCCGGCGGGAGGGGTGCGGCCCGGCGCTGGGCCGTGCATGGAGGCTGCGCGCCGCGCCCGATCCGAGGCGGACCGGGCAAGAGCCGGACAGGCAAATCCCCTAGGGAATTTCCCCCGTGCCAAATTCGTGCTTTTCCGGACTGACACTTAAAAATTAATTCTATACAATCTGTTCCGTCGCTCGCGAAGCCGAATTGGCGGTCCCACGGGGAATCGGGAAAATTCCCAGCCTCCACGCGCAAGGGAGGACCCGGCCCTGGCCAAAATACTCATAGCCGGCGACGACGGAGAATGCCCCGCCGTCCATGATCCCGAGTTCGAAGGTGTCGCACGAGCGGGTGCGCGAATGCCTGAACGCCGGGTCGAAGGACTTCATCATCAAGCCCTTCAACCTGCCGGTGCTGGTGCAGCGGGCCGTCAGGCTGATCGGGAAAAGGTGTAAGGCCCCGATCCGCTGCCGGCTTTCGGAAGCCGCCGTCTAGAATGGACGAGGGGGATCATGGACGATGAGATCCTCAAGAAAATTCTCGTCGAATATCCGTCCGGCCACGAATTCAGCCTGCGCGAACTCAAGCTGCGCTTCCGGCGGACGCCCGAGGCCGACCTCCAAAGGGTGATCTTCTCCCACCTGCACCGGAGCGACGGGGGGGCCTGCGAGACGGGCCTCCCGGTGTTCCGCCGGATCGGGGCCGACCGGTACCGCGTTCAGTTGACGGCGGAGAATATCAACCTCCTCTTCGGCGCCGGTAGCCGGACCCCCTCGCCGCCAGGGTCCATTCCCCCCATCTGAGGCGGGGCAGGGCGGACGGGTTGAGCCCGGCGCCAAGAAGCGCGGGAAGCCGCGCGGAAAAATCAGGGGCGGCCAAGCTGGCCGCCCCTGAACGTTTCCGCCGGCCGCTCAATTCGCGGGGGCGCTGTCGATCTTCTGCTTGAGGTCCTGCGCCAGGGGGGAGTTCAGCTTCACCAGCGCCTGGTAGTCCGTCATCGCGGCCTGCCGGTTCTTCAGCATGAGATAAGCCTCCGCCCGGTACTCGAGCGCGGGGGCGTAGTCCGGCTTGAGGGCGAGAGCGCGGTTGTATGCCTCGAGCGCCTCCTGGGGCTTTTCGGTCTTGCGCAGCGCGTAGCCGAGCATGTTGTAGGCGGCGTGATCCCGGGGGTTCTCCTGGACGGCCTCTTGGAACAGGCCCACCGCCGTCTCCCACTGGCCCTCGCTCACCGCCTGGCGCCCCCGGTCATAGGGCGAACCGATCGGCGCCATCGGCTTCGGGTCGGCGTCCGGAAAGGCGGCCGTCGGGAGAACGAGCGCCAGGGCGAGGGCCCAGGCGATCCACAAGCGGGGTTTCATATTCGCATTCCTCCTTGAAAGGCATGCCGCAGCGCCAGCCGGCACGGGCCGGAGCCGCGGCGCAACGAGCCGCCCCGTGGGCGGCCTGGGTCTCTGGCTTGAGAACAAGCGGCGGCGGAAAAGGGTTCCGGGGGCGTTCCCGCCCGGCCGGGCCGGAAGGGCGGCTTTCGTCCGGCCGCGGGGAATTCGCCTGGCGGGGCCGGGAGAAACTCAGGCCATCCCGCTCTGGCGCGCCACCCCGAGCCGGGTGACGGCGCGCTTGAGGGCGAGCTCGGCCCGCTCGAAATCGATGGAGTCCTGGCTGCGGCCCATCATCCGCTCCTCGGCCCGGTGGAGCGCCGCCCGGGCGCGCTGGGTGTTGATGTCCTCGGCGCGCTCTGCGACCTCGGTGAGGATGGTCACCCGGTCCGGACCGACCTCGGCGTATCCCCCGATGATGGAGAGGAAGTACCGGGCGCTCCCCGACCGGTAGGAGAGGATGCCGACGCCCAGCTGGACGAGATAGGGCGTGTGGCCGGGCAGCACCCCGAACTCGCCATGGAACCCGGGCGCGGTCACCTCGTCCGCCTCGGCCGAAATCAGCCGGCGGTGAGGGGTCACGATCTCCAGGCGCAGCGTCCCGTCGGCCATCGCCTCAGACCTTCACCCCGAGGGACTTGGCCTTCTCCTTGGCGGAATCCAGGTTGCCCACCATGTAGAAGGCCTGCTCGGGCAGGTGGTCGACGTTGCCGACGACCAGCTCATTGAAGTCCTTGATGGTGCTCTCCAGCCGCACGTAGACGCCGGGCGTCCCGGTGAACTGCTCGGCCACGTGGAAGGGCTGGCTCAGGAAGCGCTGAATCTTGCGGGCGCGGGAGACGGTGAGCTTGTCGTCCTCGGAGAGCTCGTCCATGCCCAGGATGGCGATGATGTCCTGGAGCTCCTTGTAGCGCTGGAGGACCTGCTGCACACCCCGGGCGACGCGGTAGTGCTCCTCGCCGAGGACGCGCGGGTCCAGGATGCGGCTGGTCGAGTCCAGCGGGTCCACGGCGGGGTAGATGCCCAGCTCGGCGATCTGCCGCGAGAGGACGGTGGTGGCGTCCAGGTGGGCGAAGGCCGTGGCCGGCGCCGGGTCGGTCAGGTCGTCGGCGGGCACGTAGATGGCCTGCACCGAGGTGATGGAGCCCTTCTTGGTCGAGGTGATGCGCTCCTGCAGCTCGCCCATCTCGATGGCCAGGTTCGGCTGGTAGCCGACGGCGCTCGGCATGCGGCCCAGAAGCGCCGACACCTCGGAGCCCGCCTGGGTGAAGCGGAAGATGTTGTCGATGAAGAGGAGCACGTCCTGCCCCTCGACGTCGCGGAAGTACTCGGCCACGGTGAGGCCGGTGAGGCCCACGCGCAGGCGGGCGCCGGGCGGCTCGGTCATCTGGCCGTAGATGAGGCCGACGCTGTCCAGGACGCCGGACTCCTTCATCTCGAGGTAGAGGTCGTTCCCCTCGCGGGTGCGCTCGCCCACGCCGGCGAAGACGCTCGTGCCCGAGTGCTCCTTCGCGATGTTGTGGATGAGCTCCATGATGAGCACCGTCTTGCCCACGCCGGCGCCGCCGAAGAGGCCCGTCTTTCCGCCCCGGGTGTAGGGCTCGAGCAGGTCGATGACCTTGAGGCCTGTCTCCAGCATCTCGGTCGAGGTGCTCTGATCCTCAAGGGTGGGGGCCGACCGGTGGATGGGGCTCTTCTGGGTGGCCTTTACGTCCCCCCTCCCGTCCACCGGGTGGCCGATCACGTTCAGGATGCGGCCCAGCACCTCGCGCCCCACGGGCACCGAGATGGGGGCTCCGGTGTCGACGGCCTTGAGGCCCCGGATGAGGCCGTCGGTCGGCTCCATGGCGACGGCGCGCACGGTGGACTCGCCCAGATGGAGGGCCACCTCGGCCACGATCTCCGGGCGCTCGCCGGCCTGCACCATCCGGGGGTCCTTCCGGACGATGAGGGCGTTCTTCAGGGCGGGCAGCTTGCCGACGCTGAACTCGGCGTCGATGACAGGCCCGATGATCTGGGTGACGCGGCCTTCGTTCATCCTGGGCTCCTTCATCCTCGCGGCCGCCGGTGCGGCCCGGGCCGGGGGCTGGCGCTTCCCCGGGAGAGGGTTCGCTATCCTTTCAGGGCGTCCGCCCCGGAGACCACCTCGAGGATCTCTTTGGTGATCGTGGCCTGGCGGACGCGGTTCATCCTCAGGGTGAGCGTGCGGATCATCTCCGCCGCGTTGTTTGTGGCGCTGTCCATGGCCCGCATCCGGGCGCCGAACTCGCTCGCCTCGGCGTCGAGGAGGGCCCGGTACACCTGGACGGTGATGTGGCGCGGCAGGATGTCGGTCAGCACGCCCAGCACCGAAGGCTCATAGAGGTAGTCCACCCCGCCCGGCACCGGCTCGCCCTGGGCGTTCACCGCGGCGGGCACGGGCGGCGCGAGCGGCAGGAGCCGCGAGAGGCGGGGCGCCTGCCGGAGGATGGAGAAGAACTCCGTCGTCAGGACGTGCACCTCGTCGTAGCCTTCCTCCAGATAGGACTGCATGAGCAGGGCCGCGATGTCCTGGCCGAGGCGGAAGTTGATCTTCCCGTACACCTCGGTGAACTCCCGCTTGAAGGCGTAGCCCCGCCGGGCGAAGAAGGCGCGCCCCTTGCGGCCCACGATGACGAGGCCCGTCTCCTTGCCCTGCTCCTCGCGCCGGCGGAGGAACTGGAACGCCAGCCGGTTCACGGCCGCGTTGTAGCCGCCGCAGAGGCCCTTGTCCGAGGTGATGACGAGGAGGAGGACCTTGTCGTCCTTCATCTCGTCGTGGAGCAGGGGGTGGAGGGCCGGGTCCACCTTCTGGGCCAGGGAATTGACCAGCTCGCCCATCTTCTCGCTGTAGGGACGCACCCCCTCGATGCGCTCCTGCGCCCGGCGCACCTTGGACGCGGCCACGAGTTTCATGGCGCGGGTGATCTGCTGGGTGTTCTTGACGCTCCGGATGCGCCGCCGGTAGTCCCGCAGGGAGGGCATCGGTTCTCCCTAGCCCGCGGCGCCCGCCGCCGCGGGGGCCTTCTCCTTGATGGTCTTGGAGAACTCCTCGCAGGCGGCGCGCAGGCGCTTGGTGATGTCCTCGGTCAGCTCGCGCTTATCGGAGATGTCGCGCACGACCTGGGGATGGCGGCTCTCCATGAACACCTGGAAGTCCGCCTCCACCTTCTGGATCTGGTCGATGGCCACCTGGTCGAGGAAGCCCTGGGTGCCCAGGAAGATCGACATGACCTGCTTGTGGACCGGGACCGGCTTGAACTGGGGCTGCTTGAGCAGCTCGGTGAGCCGGGCGCCCCGGTTGAGCTGGGCCTGGGTGGCGGCGTCCAGCTCGGAGCCGAACTGCGCGAAGGCGGCCATCTCGCGGTACTGCGCGAGGTCGAGGCGCAGCGTGCCGGCCACCTTCTTCATGGCCTTGTTCTGGGCCGAGCCGCCCACCCGCGAGACCGAGAGGCCCACGTTGATGGCGGGCCGGATGCCCGAGTAGAAGAGGTTGGATTCGAGGTAGATCTGGCCGTCGGTGATCGAGATGACGTTCGTCGGGATGTAGGCGGAGACGTCGCCCGCCTGGGTCTCGATGACCGGCAGCGCCGTCAGGGAGCCGCCGCCCAGCTCCGAGCTCAGCTTCGCGGCCCGCTCGAGCAGGCGCGAGTGGAGGTAGAAGACGTCGCCCGGATACGCCTCGCGGCCGGGCGGGCGCCGGAGCATGAGCGAGAGCTGGCGGTAGGCCACCGCCTGCTTCGAGAGGTCATCGTAGATGATGAGGGCGTGCATCGAGTTGTCGCGGAAGTACTCGCCCATGGCGCAGCCGGAGTAGGGGGCGATGTACTGGAGGGGGGCCGGGTCGGAGGCCGTGGCGGCCACGACGATCGAGTACTCCATGGCCCCGTGCTCATCGAGGGAGCGGATGACCTGGGCCAAGGTGGAGCGCTTCTGCCCGATGCACACGTAGATGCAGTGAACGTCGGTTTCTTTCTGGTTCATGATGGCGTCGATGGCGATGGCGGTCTTGCCCGTCTGGCGGTCGCCGATGATGAGCTCGCGCTGGCCGCGCCCGATGGGGATCATGCCGTCGATGGCCTTGACGCCCGTCTGGAGGGGCTCCTTGACCGGCTGGCGCTGGATCACGCCCGGGGCGATGACCTCGATGTTGCGCGTCTCCTTGGAGTTGATGGGCCCCTTACCGTCGAGGGGGCGGCCCAGCGGGTCCACCACCCGGCCTAGGAGCTCCTTGCCCACGGGCACCTGCACGATGCGCCCGGTGCGCCGCACCTCGTCGCCTTCCTTGATGTGCTGGTCGTCCCCCAGGAGCACGGAGCCGACGTTGTCCGTCTCCAGGTTCAGGGCCATCCCGAAGAGCTCCCCCGGGAAGGCGAGCAGCTCGCCGGCCATGCACTTCTCCAGGCCGTAGATGCGGGCGATGCCGTCTCCCACCGAGATGACCGTCCCCGTCTCGGCCAGCTCCACGGAGGCGTCGAAGCCCTCGATCTGCTTCTGGATGATCTGGCTGATTTCCTCGGCGCGAATCTGCATGAACGATCCCCTCGGTCCGCCGGGCCCGGACGGCTACTTAACCGTCAGCGTCTCCCGGAGGTTCTTGAGCTGGTTGCGGATGCTCCCGTCCATCACCACCCCGCCCACCTGGCACACGAGGCCGCCGATGAGGCCGGGGTCGCGCTCGACCTCGAGCAGCACTTCCTTTCCCGTCATCGCCCCGAGCTTGGCCTTGAGGCGGGCGGCCAGGGCCTCGTCGAGCGGGTATGCGCTCCTGACCTGGGCCCGCGCCCGGCCCGCCTTCTCGTCGGCGAGCTCGCGGTAGATCACCGCCATGGCGGGGAGGTCGGCGAGGCGGTCCTTCTCGAGGACCAGCCGCGCGAACTTCCGCAACAGGGGGCGCGCCCCGCCAGACTCCAGGATGCCCTCGATCATCCGGATGCGGTCCGGGCGCGGGAAGCGGGGGTTCATGAGCACCCGCCGGAGCTCCCGGTGGCCGGCGACCATGTCGGCGAGGGCGGATAGCTCCTCCCCCACCGGATCGACGGCGCCCTCCCGCTCGGCCACCGCCACCAGCGCGCGCGCGTAGCGGCGGGCGGCCTCGCTCGTGATCATCGGGCGCCTCCGTTTCGCTTATCCAGCTTGGCCACGTAGTCCTCGACGAACCGCTTCTGGTCCTCGGGGCCCAGGTTCTTGGCGAGCATGTCCTCCGCCAGCCCCAGCGCCAGGAGGGCGGCTTGGTTCTGGAGATCCGCGCGCGCCTTCGTCGCCTCGAGCGCGATGGTGCTCTTCGCCTGCTCGAGGAGCCGCTTGGCCTGCGCCTCCTGGTCCGCCTGGAGCCGCTCGCGGAGGAGATCTCGCTCCTTCCGGCCCGTCTCGCGCACCTGGCCCAGCTCGGCCTCGAGGCCCGCCACGCGGGTCCGCTGGACCTCGAGCTGGCGCTCGGCCTCCTGCCGGGCGCGCTCGGCCTCGGCCAGCGCCTTGCGGATGCCCTCCCGGCGCTCGGCCAGGAAGTTGCGCAGGGGGCGCGCCGCGAGCTTATAGAGGATGCCGACGACGATGAGGGTGTTGAGGAGCTTGAAGAGCTCCTCCGTGAGGTTGAAGGACTTGTGGTGGGCCTCCCCGGCCTCGGCCGCGAAAGCGAGCCCCGGCGCGAGGAGGGGGAGCGCCGCGAGGGCGAGCCCCGCGAGGAGGAACATGGCCGCGCGCGCCCGCCCGCCCATCAGGCCACCTTCCGCCCGGCGAGCCGGTTGGCGATCTGGGCCGCGATGGCCCGGGCCTTCCCCTCGAGCTCCCGGCGCGCCTGGCCGGCCTCGGAGGCGATGGTTTTCCGGGCCTCCTCGATCTGGGCCGAGGTCTGGCGCCGGATCTCCTCCATGCGCTTGCGGCCCGCCTCGGTCATCTCCTGCTGGAGGGCGACCAGCGCATCGGTGTTCTCCCGCTGGATCTCGGCCAGGGAGTCCTCGTACTGGCTCACGTAGCCCTGGGCCTCCTTGCGGTCGCGCTCGGCGGAATGGAGGTCGCCCTTGATCTTGCCCTCGCGCTCCTCCATGAGGCGCCCGAGGGGCCGGTAGAGGATCCTGTTCAGGATGAGGAGGAGGATGAGGAAGTTGGCCCACTGGATGAGGATGACGATCGGGTTGAGGATGAGCGCCCCGCTCCCGAAGTTGAACTGGTGGACCCAGGCGTCGAAGCCGCCCTTGGGCGCGGCCGCCGCGGCCCACGCGGGCCCCGCCCACAGCAGGAGGGCCAGGGCGAGCCAGGGGAGGAACCGGAGCGTCTTTCGCGCGGGCATGAAGCCCCTCCGCCGCCCCGCCGCGAGGCCCCGCCCCGGGCGGGCGAACCGATCCCCGGGAGGGCCGGATGCCATGCGCAGGAGGGGCCAAAGTGATGGCAGGGCAAGAAAAATCGGGCCGCCGACGGGGGTTCCCCAGGCGCCGCGGCCCGCGAAAACGCCCTAAGCTAACCGCACCCCCCCGGTGAAGTCAAGCCCCCGCAGGGGGGATGAAGGGGCCGATCTCGGGGAGGAAATCCCGCGGGAAAGCGGACCTGAGACATCCACCTCCGCAGGGGTGAACCTCGCGTTCGCCCGGTTCCCGGGATATGGGCGAATACGGGATTCGCCCATACGGATCGCGTCTCCATGGGTATTCGATTCTCCCCCTCCCTCCGGGCCTTCGCCCGCCGACCTTCCTTCACCCGCCGAAGCGGGCTTCGCGAAGGCGGGAGCGGATTTTCGCGCAAGCGGGAGCGGCTTCGGCCCGCGTAGGCGGGAGGGGGGGAGGGAAACCGCCAAGTGGCCTCCCCCACTGTGAAACCGGGTACATGGGTAACACATCAGACCTGGGACATGGGTGACACTTTACTCCACCGGTTCTGGGGTCCTCCCCGGAGGGGGAGGGGGTGAGGCAAAGCCGCCTTCCGAGCCTCCCCCCGCCTGCCCCTACCCGCCCGGAAATGCTATCTTTCCTCCCGATCTTCACCCATTTTCCCCTATTTTCCCGCCTTTTCCCCCGGTATGCGCGGGGCAAGGAGCCCTCGATGAAATTCGTCACCTTCGAGATCGCGACCCCCGCCGGCCCCCTCCGCCGGGCGGGGGCCCTGGCCGGGACGCCCGGCCGGGAGGACCGCGCCGTGGACCTCTCCGCCGCCTTCGCCGCCCGCCTCCGGGCCGAGGGCCGGGAGCCCCGCTTCCGGGAGTACGCCGCCTTCCGGCTTCCCCAGGACATGGTGGGCGTCATGGAAGGGGGCGAGCCCTCGCTCGAGGCCGCCCGGGAGGCCCTGGAGTACGCCAACTGGGAGGGGCCCGACCCCCGGGGCGTGGACGGCGAGCGGCTCATCCACCCCCTCGCCGAGGTCCGCCTCCTCCCCCCCGTCCCCCGGCCCGTGAGCTTCCGGGACTTCTTGACCTTCGAGGGCCACAAGGCCGCCGGCGCGAGGAGGCGGGGCACCGCCATCGACCCCCTCTGGTACGAGATCCCCTCCTGCTACAAGGGCAACCGGCTCACCCTCATCGGGCCGGGCGACGACCTCCCCTGGCCCCGCTACACCCAGAAGCTCGACTACGAGCTCGAGCTCGCCATGTTCATCGGCCGGCGGGGCCGCGACATCCCCGAGGCCGGGGGCCTGGGCCACATCTTCGGCTTCACCGTCCTGAACGACTTCAGCGCCCGCGACATCCAGATGGAGGAGATGAAGCTCTGGCTCGGCCCCCACAAGGGCAAGGACTTCGGCACCGCCATCGGCCCCTGCGTCGCGACGCTTGAGGACTTCAACTCCCGGGACGCCGTCATGGTGGCCCGGGTGAACGGGGAGGAATGGAGCCGGGGGAACGCGGGCGACATGCACTTCTCCTGGGGCAAGGTCGTAGAGTGGGCCTCGGCCGAGGAGGAACTCGCGCCGGGCGAGATGTTCGGCTCGGGCACCGTCGGCACCGGCTGCGGCGCGGACCTCGACAAGTGGCTCAAGGTGGGGGACGTGGTGGAATTGGAGATCGAGGGGATCGGGGTGCTCAGGAACAAGATCGTGGGGAGCCGGTAGGGATTCCAAAACGTCTTTCCTTGATCGATCCGCGGGGGCGGCGGGGGCCTACCTCTTCCGGGCGCTCTTCCTGGGGCGATGATTTTCCCTCTCCCCTTGGGAGAGGGCAGGGTGAGGGAGCCTGCCATCGCGCGCGCCCTCACCCCAACCCTCTCCCGGAGGGAGAGGGGGAAAGCCCCTGCGCCGTTCCGTCCGCAGCGAAGAATCCGCTTCTTCTCTTTTTTCCCGTACAATCCCCCCACCCCATCCACTGGCTCCCCCCTCCCGAGGAGGTTCCCCATGACGCTCGGCCTGATGGCGAAGGACTGCGAGATCCGCGTGGACTACGGCAAGCTCCGGCGGGACCGCCTGGAGAAGACCCGCGCCCAGATGAAGCGGGAGGGCCTCGCGGCCCTCCTCGTCTTCGACCCGGACTGGATCCGCTACATCACCAGCACCAAGGCGAACGACTGGGCCAACAACAAGCTCCTCCGCAGCGCCCTCCTGGCCGAGGGCCAAGAGCCGCTGCTCTACGAGCTGGGGAGCGCCATCGAGGCCAAGCGCGCCCTCTGCCCCTGGATCGCGGACCGCATGCACCCCTCCATCGGCACCTGGCGCGGGGCCTTCCCCCGCCCCGTGGTGGAGGGGAACGCCAAGAAATTCGCCCGCATGGTGCGCGGCCACCTGGAGGACATGGAGGCGGCGGACGGCCCGGTCGGGGTGGACATCACCGAGATGCCCATCCTGCGCGCCCTGGAGGCCGAGGGGCTCACCGTGGCGGACGGCCAGCAGTGCATGCTCGATGCCTCCAAGATCAAGACGCCCGAGGAGGTCGAGCTCATCGAGACCTCCATCTCCATCGTGGAGGCCGCCTTCTGGGAGGTGGCCGAGCGCGCCAAGCCCGGCGTCCGCGAGCAGGACATCGCCGCCTTCATGCGCGAGACCATGTACCGCCTCGGGGCCGAGGAGATGCAGAACATCAACGTCATCTCGGGCAACCGCTCCCACCCCCACCCGCACGACTTCTCCGACCGCATGCTCCGCATGGGGGACATGCTCTTCATCGATGTGGTGAGCGTCTTCAACGGCTACAAGACCTGCTACTACCAGACCTTCTGCATCGGCCGGCCCTCCAAGAAGCAGCTCGAGGTCCACAAGCGGTGCTGGGACTGGCTCTTCACGGCGATCGAGAAAGTGAAACCCGGGGTCAGCACGGCCGAGATCGCGGCGCTGTGGCCCCCGGCCGAGGAGCTGGGCCTGTCCAGCGAGGCCGAGGCCTTCGCGCTCCAGGTGGGGCACGGCATCGGCATCACCCACTGGGGCAAGCCCGTGGTGAGCCGTTTCTTCTCCTTCGAGCACCCCGAGGAGCTCCAGGAGGGGATGGTGCTCGCCTTCGAGACCTACTGCGGCCACGGCAACGACGGCGCCCGCATCGAGGAGCAGTTCGTGGTCACCTCGGACGGCGTGCGGATGCTCAGCAAATTCCCGTCCGAGAAATTGATCGCCTGCCCGGTGGGGGCGATGGGGGTGTGAGGGGGGGATGCGCCTAACGCTTCTTCGATCCTTTGCCCTTCTTCGCCGGGGCGCTTCTTGGTTTCGCCTTGGGCTTCAGGCCCAGGCGCTCGGCCACCTTCTCGAACGGGACGGTCTTCTCCCTCCCGGAGCGCAACGCCTCCAGCGCCTTCCGGCCCTCCTCGATGTCGATCTGGTCCTCGATGCGCTCGATCAGGCGGAGATAACGTGAAGTAATCATAGCATTATAAAAACCTTACGGTTGTTCCAGCAGGGTACTCTCCCGGCCTGTTCCTTCTCCCCGGGGGCCTATTCACAATAATCGTTGGAGGCGATTCTCTTTCCATTTCCATTAGAGTCCGTCGCCTCAGATGTATTTTCTCCGAGTAAGGAGTATCCACCAGCACAAACCTTTCGATATCACCTATCAGGACAGGCTCCTCTCCTCGATATTTTTCCCGCAAGAGCGTTTTTAAAAGTCCCGTTTCACCTTCACTAAAAAGAACCATTTGGGCAGGATTGCTAATATCCGAAAAGCGCTCTCCCCACATGGGGTCCGCTTTCCACATAGCTTCTTTCATTCTGCTAAGGCCGGTCAGGTCATTGGTTCCAAAAAACAGAAAGTATTCTGTCCTATTGCCTTCGTTAATCATTTGAAACGAGCGCACGTAACTTAAGCCTCCCATGTTCACCAATTGACGACGATACAACTGAGTAATTTCATTCAAACGAGTCATAGGGTTTGCTTCAGTGATAATTTCTTGCCAATCGTTTGCGCCAAACAAGTCGTCAAAGTGTCGACGAATATTTTCGTCCGGATGTTGAATGAACCTATTTATGTACTCATACATAAACGTAACAAGGCACTCGCATTTGGGGTTTTGGCAAATCCGGGATATGAGCCTCATGGGAAGACCAGAAAACCCATAAGGATCTATAAATGCAAGGGTTGGCGCTAGGTTTCGACCTCGGCTCTCTATGCCATCTAAAAGACGTGTCAATACCCTTTCAAATTCTCCTTGTTCGACGTCAATCTTCACCCAATCTGGAATGGCATATTGACTCTCAAGTTGTGATATTTCTGAATTTAGATTGTCCTTGTTGGCAGAATCTCTCTCAATGAATTTAAAAACAATTTCACATTCATGCCTTAGAGTCCTAAAATATGGGTGTTCTAAGACAGCTTTAAGCGCAATTATCGGGGAGCCGTCCTCTCCTCTACTATATCGCCCTCGTCCCGCGAAGCCGTCTATATAAACGATCCTATCGTTATACCGCGCCATGATCGGGAACCATGCATTTAAATACCGCCGAAGGATGTAGTGCTTGATTCGGGTATGGGGTTGAATTTCCCAAAGATCGTCAGAGGGCAATTCTCGTTTCTCCCCGCCACTCATTTATCTCTGAGGCAATCACTGGATATTCATCCCAGACTTTTCCATCCAACAATCTCCCGCCTGCCTTAGGCGTAGTCCCACCCCATTGCTTGAAGAAAAATGGCACACGTGCCTTGACACATTGGCGGCGAATGTCACGAACCCATTCTCGTTTGATATCCCGATGACTCGGGCCACTTTCACCACCGACAATGACCCAATGAATTCCATCTAGAGGTAACTTCGGGATTGCCCCAAGTAGAGGCTCCGCGGAAACGAACCGAACAAAAGCTGGAACCTTTTTTAGATGAGACAACCGCCATGTATATTCAACGCTTTCAATGGATACACCCATCCATACGTTCTCAGGCCAAGGAAGACGACATGAGAGTTTCTCTAAATTTTCAGCTCGTTTGGTCAACACCTGAAAGGTATGCCAATGTGCCTTAGACATGGTTTCAAAAACCCTTGCTATGAAATCGAAGGGAATTTTTTCATGGAAGAGGTCGCTCATGCTGTTTACAAAAATTTGTCGCGGCTTCGACCATTTGAGCGGTAGGGTCAAAAGGTCATCATGGAGAGTCAGTGCAAATCCATTCCTGTACCGAGGGTTTCCCATTGCCTGAAGTCGATGGGCCAACCGTTCTGCGTAACAGTTCTTGCAACCAGGACTGATCTTGGTGCAACCAGTCACAGGATTCCAGGTTGCGTTAGTCCATTCGATGGATGAATTCATCGCCATCGGCACATCCTTTCATGCAAAACGGCAACCGGAACCACTCCCTAATTCTAGCATACTTTTAATCGTATTTCGTTATTTTTTCGTCCACCCCCCATTCCACCCCAACCCATGCCTGGGAAACCCCATCCTCGTCATCCCCACCACTCCCACGCTTTTTCCCTCTAGCAGCCCCATCGCCTCCGAAATCCGCCTCGCGTAGCGCCCGGGCTCGACCCCGTTGGGGTTGCCCCAGGCGGCGAGGATGATATCGGCCCCTTGGGCGGCCTGGAGGATGAAACGGTCATTGTCTTCCCCCACGGCGTCTTCGTAGGGGACCGCGTTCAGGGCCTTGGGGTAGGGGCTGCGCAGGCCGAAGAGGTTGGCGAGGCGGAGCCGGGCGAAGCCCGCGCGCCTCGCCCAGGCCTCGAGCTTGCCGAGGGTGGGGTCGCTGCGGGTGGCCGAGGCTGTGGAGGGGTTCTTGCCGATGACCAAGAGAACCGGGCCGCCCCCCGGGGCTCCGGCCAAGGCTTCTTCCGACAGCGCGACTTCGAGGAGGCAGCGGTACTCCCCCGCTTCGGGCTCGCAGCGCAGGACGCGGCGGCCCGCCTTCGCTGAAGTTACGGCGGGTGGGGTGGAGGAGGGGTTGCGCATTGCGTGCATTCCCCGAAAGAAAGGAGATCAGGCGAACCCTGGAAAAAGGGGACGGATCGGTTATAGCATGTGGGACGGGCCCGGCCGCGGGCCCCCGTCCAGCGAGGAGGAAGAAGGTGACGCCCCGAGACAGCCAGCCGCCGAAGGAAAAGCCGATAGGGCTGCACTACACGATCATGAAGGGCCTCCGGATGGGGGTGACCAAGGAGAAGATGGCCGAGGTCATGGGGATCACCGTGGGTCAGATCAACACGGTCCTGCTGCTCCAGTCGGAAAACTAGAAGGACGGGGAACCCCGAAGCACGGAATTCCCCGAACGGCCGCCCGCTCCGGCCGGCTGGTGGCCGGTGCGGCGCTGCGCATAGAATGCTTTGGGTTGTCGCTGCTCCCCCTCCCCCCGGGAGGGGGCGGGGGGAGGGAAAATCCACGAAGGGTCTCCCCCACCCTGCCCTCCCCCACGCCCCAAAGAACTCAGGGGGAGGGAGAAAAATCCAGGGGCCTCGTCCTTCCCGAACAACGATCCCCCCCGCGAGGACTCCCCCATGCCCGTCGAGGCCTACGAGAACCTCCTCTACGAGACCGAGGGGCCGCTGGCCCTCATCACCATCAACCGGCCCGGGCGCATGAACGCCATCTCGCTGGGGACGCTGGAGGAGCTCGGCCGGGCCGTGGAGCGGGCGGCGGGGGACGAGCGGGTGCGCGCCATCGCCGTCACGGGGGCGGGGGAGAAGGCCTTCGCCTCGGGCTCGGACCTGGAGGAGGTGCAGGCCCGGAACATCCGGACCTCTTTCGTCCCCCTGGTGCAGGGCCTGGCCGAGCGCCTGGAGCGCACCCCGAAGGCCACCATCGCGGCGGTGAACGGGGTCTGCATGGGGGGAGGGCTGGAGGTGGCCCTGGGCTGCGACCTGCGGGTGGCCTCGACGGCGGCGCGCTTCGCCACCCCCGAGGGGAAGCTGGGCATCATCCCGGGCGGGGGCGCGACCCAGCGGCTCCCGCGCCTCGTGGGCCGGGGCTGGGCGCTGGAGATGCTCCTGATGGGGGAGACGCTGGACGCCGAGGAGGCGCTCCGCATCGGGCTCGTGACAAGGGTGGTGGCGCCCGAGGCGCTCCTGCCCACGGTGCGGCGGATGGCGGAGCGGCTGGCCTCCTACGCGCCCCTCGTCCCCCCCTTCATGAAGGCGATGGTCCACAACGGGATGGAGGGGAGCCTCCAGGCGGGCCTCGCGCTGGAGAAGATCGCCCAGGCGGCCCTCTGCGAGACCGAGGACAAGGCCGAGGGCATCCGCGCCTTCCTCGAGAAGCGCGAGCCGCGCTGGAAGGGGAGGTAGCCCCCGTGGCCGCCGTCGCGATCGAGGCCGCCCCCGCCGAGTACGACTCCCCCCTCTACCGCTCCGCCCTCGCCCAGCTCGACGAGACGGCGAGGCTCCTGAACCTGGACCCGGGCCTCCATGAGCGCCTGCGCCACCCGAAGCGCGCCCTCATCGTCTCGGTCCCCACGGCGATGGACGACGGCACGACGCGCGTCTTCACGGGCTACCGGGTGCAGCACAACCTGACGCTGGGCCCCTGCAAGGGCGGGGTGCGCTACCACGAGGAGGTCTCCCTCGGGGAGGTGGCGGCCCTCGCCATGTGGATGAGCTGGAAGTGCGCCCTGATGGGGCTCCCCTACGGGGGCGCCAAGGGGGGCGTCGCGGTGCGGCCCTGGGAGCTCTCGCGGAGCGAGCTCGAGAACATGACCCGCCGCTACACGAGCGAGATCGCCCCCTTCATCGGCCCCGACATGGACATCCCCGCCCCCGACATGGGCACCGACGAGCAGGTGATGGCCTGGATGATGGACACCTACTCCATCCTCCGGGGCTACACCGTGCACGGCGTCGTGACGAGCAAGCCCCTCCTGCTGGGGGGCTCCCTCTTCCGGCGGGAGGCGACCGGGCGCGGGGCGGTCCACGTCTTCGAGCGGGCATGCAAGGCCTGGCGGCGGGACCCCGGGGGCATGCGGGCGGCGGTCCAGGGCTTCGGGAACGTGGGCTCGGTCGCGGCCGAGGCCCTGGCGGCGCTGGGCGTGAAGGTGGTGGCGGTGGGGGACCGGACGGGGGCGGTGTTCAACGGGCGGGGGCTCGACGTCCCGGCCCTCGCGGCCCACGCCCGGGAGAACGGCGGCGCGGTCCGGGACTTCCCCGGCGGGGAGCCCTTCCCCCCGGAGGAGATCCTCCTCCAGCCCTGCGAGGTGCTGGTGCCCGCGGCGCTCGGCAACGTCATCACGGCCGGGAACGCCGGGAAGCTCCCGTGCCAGGTGGTGCTCGAGTGCGCGAACGGCCCCACCTCGCCCGAGGCGGACGCCATCCTGGCGGAGCGCGGGATCGAGGTGCTGCCGGACGTCCTGGTGAACGCGGGAGGCGTCACCGTCTCCTACTTCGAGTGGGTGCAGGACACCGAGCACTACTTCTGGGAGGCGGACGAGGTGGAGGCTCGCCTGCGCAAGATCATGGCGCGCGCCTTCGACGCCGCGATGGCGCTCTCCCGGGAGAAGCGGGTCTCGATGCGCCTCGCGAGCCTCATGCTCGGGGTCTCGCGGGTGGCCGAGGGCAAGCGCCTCCGGGGGCTCTACCCCTAGCGGGTCGAGGAGAGCCGGCTCAGCCCCCCGTCCGCCGGAGGCCGGGCCGGATCAGGTGGAAGACCCCGGCCGCGAGGGCGGCCAGCACGCCGATGACGGCGACGGCCTCCTGGCCCGCTCCTCCGGCGGAGGCGCGCAAGATTCCGGCGAGGAGGGCGGTCACGATCACTACCGCGAGGAAGAGGGCGAGGGCTCCCGCGAGACGCTTGAAAAAGGCCCAGGCCCCTCCCCCCGGCGGCGCGAAGGGCCTGAAGAGGCCCGGCCTGACCAGGTAGAGGAGACCCGCCGCGGCGGCGGCCAGCACCCCGGCGAGGATGGCGATCTCGCGGGCCTCCTCGCCCACGGCGGCGCGGAAGATGCCGGACACGAAGCCGGTCAGGATGATCATCCCGATGAATACGGCGGTGGCGATAGCGAGGCGCTTGATGAACCCCATGGCTCCCCCCTCCTCCTGTGAGGCGCGTGAAGGGAATCATACCGCAGCCGGCGCGCCTCGCTCCGGCTTTTCCGGCAGGCTCCGGCGGTGAGCGGGGGGGGCCTCCGCGTGCGCGGGGTGCTGGAGACCTGCCTCTACGCGGAGGACCTGGAGGAGGCCGAGCGCTTCTACGCCGAGACGCTGGGGCTCGAGGCCTTCCAGCGGGCCCCGGGGCGGCACGTCTTCTTCCGCTGCGGGGAGAGGGCCGTCCTCCTCCTCTTCAACCCGCGCAAGACGCGCGAGCCGGATCTCAAGCTGGGCGTCCCCTCCCACGGGGCGGAGGGGCCGGGCCACGCGTGCTTCGCCGTCCGCGAGGAGGAGCTGGAGGGCTGGCGGGCGCGCCTGCGGGGGCTCAAGATCGCAATCGAGAAAGAGATCGACTGGCCGGGCGGGGGGCGCTCCATCTACTTCCGGGACCCGGCGGGGAACAGCCTGGAGCTGGCCTCCCCGCGCATCTGGCGGCTGGAGGAGATCTGAGAGGAGGTTCGGGCATGGCGGGCGGAGGGCATCCCGGCGGGCATCCGCACGGGGCGGCGCCGGGGGCGGCATCGGAAGGCGGCGGGCTCCTGGAGCACGAGAAGCGCTTCCTCGCCCGCATCGCCCAGAAGTACGAGAAAGATGAAAAAGCGGGCCAGGCGCGGAGCTACCTCATCGCGGCGGCGGTCATCCTCGCCTTCTTCGCTCTGATTAAGTTCCTGCCCTGGTGGTGGGCGTCCCTCGCCATCGCCCTGGCGGGGGGGCTCTACATGTTCCACCAGTACAAGCGCTTCACCCGCTTCAAGACGCGCATCCTGCTCAAGCTCTGGCGCGAGCGGGAGAAGGGGGCCCCTACGGGCGCCGCCCCGCCAGCCTGACGCCGCCGGGCCGCCGGACCACCCCCGCAGGGGCCGAGCGGGCGCAGCGGAAGCCCACGCCGTGGCTGGCGCTGCGTGGATCGAAGCCCGTGCGGAAGGCGGCCCGCAGGAGCACCTCGCTGTTGAACCAAGCCCCCCCGCGCAGCACGCGCAGGGCGCCCGTCGCGGGGCCCTTCGGATCGCGGAGGGGGGCGGTGCGGTAGTAGCCGCCGTCGTACCAGTCGGCCACCCACTCCATCACGTTCCCCGCCATGTCCTGCGCGCCGTAGGGGCTCGCGCCCCGGGGGTGGCTGCCCACCGCCCACGTGGTGTAGCCCCGGAAGCAGGCGGGAAGCTCCATCCCCATGACGGCATAGTCGCAGTTCGCCGGTTCGTTCCCCCAGGGATAGAGGCGCCCGTCCGTCCCACGGGCGGCCTTTTCCCACTCCGCCTCGGTGGGCAGGCGCTTGCCGGCGCGGGCGCAGTAGTCGCGGGCCTGGAACCAGCTCACTCCCACCACCGGCTGGCTGGGGAGCGTGAAGGTGCCCATGTAGGATTCGAGCGGGGTGAAATGCCGCCCGAAGCGCTGGTTGGTGACCTCGAATTTGTCGATGTAGAAGTCCGCCAGCCAGACCCGGCGCTGGGGCTGCTCGTTGTCGCCGAAGATATAACCCCCCGGCGGGGAGCCCATGATGAATTCCCCCTTGGGGACGAGGACCATGGGGGTGCCGTCCGCGCCGGTGATCTCCGGCGGGAGCGGGGCGGCGAGCGCGGCGGCGGCCCCCGCCAGCCACCCCGCCAGAGCGATCCCCCAGATTCGCATGGCGCCGCCTTTCTCTTTCGGGCGGGGCAGATGCCCCGCCTCTCCGGGATCAACGCCCTCCCGGGTCCGGATGTTCCCCGGCGCCCCCCGGAGGCCTAGAACCTCGGCCTGGCCTTCGGCTCCGGCGGGAGGATCTCCAGCGCGGCCTCGACGGGCCGGTGGTCCGAGACGCCGGGGTCGGGGACGGAGGCGCCGCGGGCGAGCAGGCCCTCGGAGTGGTAGACGTGGTCGACCATGGCCCCGAAGGGCCCGGCGTAGTAGGTGTAGCCGAAGCCCGAGCCGCTCTCCTCGAAGGCGTTCCGCAGGCGCTGGGCGAGGCGCAGGACGTCCAGGCTCTTTGGGGTGGTGTTGAGGGTGCCGGCCAGGATGAAGGGATCCAGCCCGCCCTCGGCGATGAGCCGCAGGTGGATGAGCTGGGCCCGCCGGGCGTACTCGTAGAGCCGCAGGGTGGTGAGCCAGTCCAGCACGCTCCCGAAGGAGAGCCCCACGTCGCGGCTCCAGATGTCCTTCCAGGGCACCCGGGGCGGACACAGGTGGGCGTTCACGAGGCGGAGGAGGCGCTCCCCCGCCAGGGCCCTGGCCACCAGGGCGTCGGCCTCGGCGCAGACGCCGCCGGGCACCGGGCCCGGCGGGAGCGGGATGATCTCAGGCTCGCGCAGCGGGAACCGGCTCAGGATGCCCAGGCCGAAGCGCCGGCCGGTCGAGGCGGGGCCCTCGCGCCAGGCGCCGTGGGGGTAGCGGCCGCGCAGCGCTTCCGCGAGACGGGGCCGGTCGCCGCTCCGCTCGTCCCCGTGGACCTCCTGGAGGAAGAGCACGTCGATGTCCCGGCGCTCCCGCAGGTAGGCGTAGGCGGCCGGGCGGCGGCTCTCGTCGGGGCCCAGGTTCAGCGTCATCACCCGGACCATCTGCCCCGAGAGGGGCGGGAGCGCGCCGCGCGGAAAGAGCATGCTCGCGTGCTGCATGGCGAGCGAGGCCAGCAGCCAGATCGTAGGCACCGAGCGCAGGACGTTCGACACCCCCCGCGCGAGCAGCCCCACCAGGGCGCCGCCCAGGCTGAAGTAGGGCCAGAAGTGGGAGAGGAAGCTGGCCTTCGAGCCGAAGCGCCCGTTGATCCGGAACCACCACAGGCCGGCGTCGATGAGGGCCGCGAGGATGAGGGCCACCAGGGCCAGGAAGGCCACCCAGCCCATGACGCCCCGGGGCGGGAACCACGCGCGGGGGCGGTACACGCGATTGATCATCCGCGCGCCCTCTGGCAGGATGGCGCCTCGATCGCGCCCCCCGGACGACCAGGGAACCGGACATGGCCCAAGGCACCGAGGCACTGACCCAGACCACGTTCATCTGCCCCGCCTGCGGGGAGGCCGAGCTGCCCCTCCCGGAGGGCTGGTCCCCCCGGGAGACGCCCTACGTGCGGCTCGCGGAGCAGCACGGCTGCGAGCAGTGCCAAGCAGCCTCCTTCCTCTTCGGCGACGGCCACACCTCGGGCTTCGGGGGCGTGGTGCGCGACCTCGGGCCGGACGGCCGGCCCCGCGAGCGCTGGGTGCCCCCGCGCGCCGCCGTGGCCTACCACTACATGCGCCAGGGCCGGAAACGGGCCTCCGCCGAGGCGGAGCGCCCCTTCTATCCCCAGCCCCTCTACCGCAACCTCGTCCACGGCCAGAACACGGACGACGTCTTCGTGGCCATGGCCTTCCTGCCCCACGGCGAGACGCTGACGCCCGCGCTGCGCGCCCGGGGGGAGCGGCTCGCCAAGACGCTCAAGTAGGCTGCACCTCCGGGAGGGGAGCCTCCGCCCCGCTCCGCACATACCGGAACCGCACCCGTCCCTCCCAGGAGCGGTGGAGCTCCCGCCCGCAGGCCAGGCACTTGGCGGCGAAGCGTGTCATGAGGCTCCACGAGGGCACCCCCGCCGCCCCGCCCGCCGGCAGGGGCTCCAGGCGCGAGGAGCCGCAGCGCGGGCAGAGGAGGAGCTCCTCCTCGGGGCTCCCCATCTCCTTCGCGTGGATCTCCATCTTTCCGCCTCAGCGGCTCCCGAGGAGCCGGTTGTAGATCCAAGCGCCCAGCCCGAAGAAGACGAGGCCGATCCCGAACCCCCAGAGGGCCCCGATCACCGCGCCCCCCAGGGAGGGGCCCATGCCGGCGTAGATCCCCCCGATGAGCCGCATCCACTCGTTTCCCCAGCCGGTCAGGGCCGAGACCAAGGTGAGGACGAAGAACACCAGGGCGTATACGGCGCCCATGGCGAGCCCGAACCTGGCGGCGTCGAGCTTCATGGCGGCCTCCTCTCCGGCCTGGCGGCCTGGCGGCCCGGCTCCGGAAATCGTTCTTTTTAATATAGCCCCCCTCCCGCCCGGGCCGCCAACCCCCGCGCGGTTGCCTCGGCGGGGGGGAACGTGGTCCCATCCCCGGACATCCATCCATCCTTTTCCGAGGAGAGGGCGCGCATGGCGGACGACACGCTCTACCAGAGAGGGCTCGCCAACCGGGCGAGGGTGTTCGGGACCGAGGGGGAGGAGCGCCGCAAGACCTTCGAGCAGGCGAGCCCCGACTTCGCCCGCTTCGTCACCGAGGACATCTACGGCGGCCTCTACGAGCGCAAGGGCATCGACGACAAGACGCGCGAGGCGGTCATCCTGGGCATCCTCATCGCCCGCGGGATGACCAAGGAGATCGAGTACCACGTGGACGCGGCCCTGAACGTGGGGATGACCCGGAAGGACATCGAGGAGATCATCATGGTCTGCGCCTACTACGCGGGCGGCCCCCACGCCGTCGCGGCCGTCCACGCCTCGCTCAACGTGTTCAAGAAAAGGGGGATTTGAGGGGGGCCAGATGACGCATGCGATGCCGTAGGGGCGAACCTCGTGTTCGCCCCGTTTAGGGAGACGGCCAGGGGGAGAATGCAAGATTCGCCCCTGCAGATATTGGCGTCCGCGTCTGTAGGCGCGGGCCATCCACCGCGATTTCTCCCCGGCCGGCCTGCGGTTCCCTTTCGTAGGGGCGGTTCGCGAACCGCCCCTACAGGTCGCGAGCCTGGCCCTTCGGTCGAACGCCCCTGCAAGGGTCCCGCCCTCTCGCTGGGGGAGCCCGTTTAAATCCGCCGTTCCCTCAACACCTGAAGGAGACCTCCATGCCGGACGAGACGCGCTACCGGAAGGGCCTCGCCAACCGGGCCAAGGTGTTCGGCGGGGAGGGCGAGGCGCGGCGGAGGGCCTTCGAGGAGGCCAGCCCGGACTTCGCCCGCTTCGTCACCGAGGAGATCTACGGCGGCCTCTACGAGCGCCCGGGCATCGACGACAAGACGCGCGAGGCGGTGATCCTCGGCATCCTGTGCGCCCGGGGGATGGGCCGCGAGTTCAACCACCACGTCCACGCCGCCATGAACCTGGGGATGACGAAGCGGGAGATCCAGGAGATCGTCATGGTGTGCGCCTACTACGCGGGGGCCCCTCACGCCGTGGCCGCCACCCACGCCTCGCTCGAGGCGTTCCGGGAGCGGGGGGTGTGAAGAGAGCGTTTCCCTGCCTACCCGTAGGGGCGACCGGCCGGCCGCCCCTACACAAACGAACCCTCTGTCAGCCGATTTTTTATGTAGGGGCGAACCTCGTGTTCGCCCAATCCACAGGTGCCATAAGGGGCGAATACAACATTTGCCCCTACGGAAAGACGCGCCCGCCGGCGGCCGACGCTTCAGGGGCGTTCAATTGAACGCCCCTGTGTGATTTGCGGGGAAAATCCCGAAGAAAAGATCACCGAAAAGCGAGGCCCTTCCTATTTCCCGTCCGGCCCCAGGGTCTTGCGGATCTGCCCGGCGAGGGCGTCCACCACCAGGCGGGAGACCTCCTCGAGGGTGCCGCGTTTGCGGGCGCCCGCGGCGAAGGCGTGCCCGCCGCCGCCGAACTGGGTGGCGACGCCGTGCACCTCGACCCGGCCCTTCGAGCGCAGGCTGATGCGCACCCGGCCCCCCTCGATCTCGGACATGAACGCGACCACCTCGACCGACTGGATGCCCCGGGGGAGGGAGATGTATTCGTCCGTCTCGTCCCGCCGCACGCCGTAGCGGTCCAACTCCTCCTGGCCCAGGGTGAACCAGGCGAGCCGCCCGCCGCACTCGAGCTTCATGCGGCCCATGAGGAGCCCCATGAGGCGCACCGAGCCCGCCCCGTGCGACTCCCAGAAGATGGAGTAGGCCTCGCCCGGATTGGCCCCAAGCTCCACCAGCCGGGCGCCCCAGCGCATGGTCTTGGCGGAGGTGTTCGTGTAGCGGAACTGGCCGGTGTCGTACACGAGGGCGGCGTGGAGGCAGCGCACGATGAGCGGGTCCCCGAAGGCGTAGCCCTCCTCGTCGAGGAAGTCGGCGACCATCTCCCCCACGGCGGCCGCATGGGTGTCGATGGCGGAGGGGCAGTCGAAGTTGTCGGGCTCGGCGATGTGGTGGTCGATGACGGCGACGGGCAGGCCGCTCTCCCGCACGGGGCCATCGAGCTTGCCGAGGCGGCTGGGCTTGCCCGTGTCGAGAACGAGGATGCCGTCGAAGCGCGAGGGCCAGTCCTGGACGGCGAGCAGCTCCTCGCGGGAGCGGACCAGGCCCTCGGGGTCGTAGGAGGCGGTGAAGCCGGGGACGGGGCCCTCCGTCACGGCGGTGGCCTCCTTGCCGAGCGAGCGCAGGTAGCGGCTCAGGGCGATGCAGGAGAGGAGGCCGTCCCCGTCCGGGCCGACGTGGGTGAGGAGGAGGAAGCGGCGGCGCGCGGCGATGAACGCGCGCACGCCCTCGAAGCGGCCCCCGGCGCTCATTCCGAGGCGTCCAGGCGCACGCGGTGGAGCTGGCCGAGGACGCGCTCGCGGATCTCCCGGGCCGGGGGGGCGGGCGCCAGGGCCTCGCCCGCCCGCATGACGGGGGCGAGGAGCTGGTCCATGGGCCCTCCGCAGGCCTCGCAGTCGCCGTAGGGGCGGTCCATGGGGATGACGCGCTCGGCGCCGCAGGCCCGGCACCGCAGTAAGTGCTTGGCCCCCGAGAGCTTGCCGCGCTTGGCCACGGCCTCGCCCTCGATCTCGACGATGTCCATGGAGAAGTCGACGGTGGAGGCGGAGCTGATGGCGGTCCCCACGCCGTAGCCCCCGTCCACGGCCGGGTTGAGCTCGAGGATCTTCCGCTCGTCGAGCCCCCCGCTCACGAAGAGCTTGACGTGGCGGTGGCCGGCGCGGTCGAGCTCCCAGCGCACCTCCCGGAGGAGCTGTACCATGTCGCCCCGGCGGGAACCCGGGGTGTCGAGCCGGACGGCGGAGAGGCGGTCGGCCAGGGCCTTGGCGGCGGCCAGTGCCTCGAACTTCTCGTCCCCGAAGGTGTCCACCAGCGCCACGCGGGGGACCTCGGGCCCGATCACCTCGTCGAACGCCTTGAGGGCGGGGACGAGCCCCCCCATCACGATGACGAGGGCGTGGGGCATGGTGCCGATGGGGGGGAGGCCCAGCAGCTCGGCGCCCTTCACCAGGGCCACGCCGTCGCAGCCGCCGAGGTAGGCGGCGCGCTCGATCATGGGGGCGACGGCGGGATGCATCCGCCGGGCGCCGAAGCTCACGAGCTGGCGGCCCCCCGCGGCGATGCGGCAGCGGGCGGCGCGGGTGGCCACCCCGCTCGCCTGGCACATCAGGCCCAGCACGGGGGTCTCGAGCAGGGCGAAGTCGTTGTAGACGCCCTCGATCTCGAGGACGGGCTGAAAGGGCCGGAAGAGCGTCCCCTCGGGGACGGCCCGCACGTCCACCGGGAAGCCCTTGAGGAGGGAGAGGATCTCCGTCAGGCCGACGAACACCCCCCAGCCGGAGGGCAGGCTCTTGGCCATGAACTCCGCCCGCACGCGCTTGCGGATCCCCTTGGCCTCGAGGATGCGGCGGGTGCGGTCGAAGTAGACGTCCGTCACCTTGCCCGACCGGATTTCATCGTAGCCGGAGATGAACAGGTCCAATGGAGGGCGTCCGGGCTAGGGTGGGGCTACTCCGCTGCGGCGGCGGGCTCGGCCTTGGGGCGCCTCGCCGTCTCGGCGTTGCGCAGGCCGAAGAGCTTCCCCCAGGGCCGGGGGCCGCGGTAGTTCACTTCCTTCTCCCACACGTCGTAGAGGCGATCCTTCTCGTACACCAGGTCGTCGCGGTAGAAGCCCGGCGTCTCGTACTGGTGGGTGTGGACGATGGACTTGGGGGTGGTGGGGCAGGCCTCGCTGCACAGGCCGCAGTACATGCAGCGCATGTAGTCGATGTAGAACTCCTTGGCGTACATCTCGCGGCCCTTGCCCGCCGTCACGATGGTGATGCAGTCGACCGGGCAGGCCTTCTCGCAGTTCAGGCAGCCGATGCAGTTCTCCTCGCCCGTCTTGAAATCGCGGGTGAGGCCCAGGAAGCCCCGGAAGCGCTCGGGCGCCTCCCAGCGCTCCGTGGGGTACTGGAGCGTGACCGGCTTCTTGAACATGTGCTTGAAGGTGAGGCTCATCCCCTGGGCGATGTCCCAGAGGAAGAACCGCTTGAGCGCCCGTGAAATCTCCATCCCTCTCTCCCGCCCGGCGCCCCCGCGGGGCCGGGCCTCCTGAATCCGCTGGCGGAGCGCCTACAAGGCCGCGGCGGGGGCTTTCGCCCGGAGCTTCTTCCCCTCCGCCTGGGCCTCGAGGTATTTCTCGGCCGCGACGGCGGCGGTGGTGGCGTCCCCGACCGCGTTGGTGATCTGGCGGATGAGCTGGCTGCGGCAGTCCCCCGCCACGAACAGGCCGGGGATGTTCGTCGCCATGTTCTGGTCGGTGATGATGAAGCCGGCCTCGTCCTTCTTCACCGGCTCCTTGATGAGGCCGGTGTTCGGCACGAAGCCGACGAAGACGAAAAGGCCCTGGGCCTCGATCTCCCGCACCTCGCCCGTCTTCACGTTGCGGACGCGGAGCTTCTTCATCTCCTTCTCGTCCCCGATGACCTCCTCGGGCACGGTGTCGAGGATGATCTCGGCCTTGGGGTTCTCCTTCAGCCGGTCCACCGCGACGGCGTGCGCCCGGAACTGGTCGCGCCGGTGGATGAGGTAGACCTTCGTGCCGTACTTGGTGAGGAACATCCCCTCCTCGACGGCGCTGTTGCCGCCCCCGACGACGGTGATGACCTCGTCCTGGAAGAAGGCCCCGTCGCAGAGCGCGCAGTAGCTCACGCCCTTGCCGGCGTACTTCTGCTCGCCCGGGATGCCGAGCTTCCGGGGGGTGCCGCCCGGGGTGTAGATGACGGCGCCGCAGCGGCGCTCGCCCTCGGTGGTCCGGACGACGAAGTCGTCGCCGTCCCTGCGGATCTCGGTGACCTCCTCCAGCTCGATCTTGAGGCCGAACTTCTGGGCGTGCTCGGCGAACTTGGCCGCCAGCTCCTGGCCCCCAATGAGCTCGAAGCCCGGGTAGTCCTCCACGAACTCGGTGTTGAGGATCTCGCCCCCGGGGGCGAGCTTCTCGTAGCAGACGACGTTCAGCTTCGAGCGCGAGGCGTAGAGGCCCGCCGTCAGGCCCGCCGGCCCCCCGCCCACGATGATGATGTCATAATCACGGTCCGCCAAGCGACGCTCCTTTGAGGTGCCCCGGGCGCGGAATCGCCCGGAAACGGAAGGGAAATCTTAGCATCCGCCCCTTCTCCTGCCAACCCGGGGGCGGGGGCGGTCAATTCCGCAGGTCGCGGAGCTTCGCCTCGTACTCCTCCTTCTGGATCTCGCCCCGCGCGTAGCGCTTCTTGAGGATGTCCTCGGCGGCCTCCCCCGTGGGGCGGCCCGGGGCGGCGGCGAGCAGCCAGCGCGCCGCCGCGATGGCGAGGACGAGGATCGCCACCCAGAAGAGGATCATGATGATCCCCATCCCCGTCCCCATCATCCCCCACCCCCACATGTGCCAGGGGCCATAGCCGCCCCAGTCCCCCCCGGGCTGGGCGGCGGCGGGAGCGGCGGAGGCAAAGAACGCGAACGAAGCCCCGGCGATGGCGCGCATGGCGGCCTCCTTCATCGGGCTTATACCGAAAAGGCGCGGGACCGCGGGAAGGCAGTCGCGGGAGGGCTCCGTCATCCTAGCAGGGCCCGGGCGGGCCCTCAAACCGCTCCTTCGAACGCCGCGAGGACCGGGCACAGGGAGGCGGGGGCATCCTTCCGGCAGGCGTCGGCCAGGGCCCGCAGCTCGCGGCGGACGCGCTGGAGGGCGCGGATTTTTTCGTCGATCTCGGCCACCTTGCGCTCGGCCCGGCCCAGGACGTCCCCGCAGCGCGCGCGGTCCCTCAAACGGAGCTCCAGGAGGCCGCGAATCTCCTCCAGCGAGAAGCCGAGGGCCTGGGCCCGCTTGATGGCGCTCAGCCTCCCCACGGCCTCGGGAGGATACACCCGGAAGGCGCCGCGCCGCTCCCCCGGACGCTCGATGAGGCCCCTGCGCTCGTAGTAGCGCACGGTCTCCACGTGAACCCCGGCGCACCGGGCCAGGGCGCCGATGGTGAGGGGGCGCTTGGAAGAAGTCTGGGCGCGCGGCATGGGAGGCTCCTTACCGGGACGGCGGCGCGGGCGAGGATGAGGCCCGGACCCCATATATCCAACTGCCCGATGAAGATTACACCCATGAGCATGAAAATCATCCCGCCGGGAGCGTTCTCCCCAGGTCGATTCCCGCCAGCGGAAGAACTCGAACCCAATCAGAGCATATAAGCGATATCCGATGTCGCCGTCGGGTAAGCGAAAATCATGTCCTTCAGGATTCGAGAGGTCAGGCCGTTTCGAATGGCCAGAGCGAAGAGGTTGATGGTTTCCTCGGCGCCTGGTCCCAGGAGATGCGCCCCCAGAATCCGCTCGGTGCCTTCTTCTATCAAAATCTTGTACCCGGCGCAGTCTTCTCCGATTCGGCGGGACGTATACCAGCCCGAGGAATCCCCCCGGCTGACGCGGAACTTGAGGCCCCTGCGGTTCGCTTCACCTTCCTGCAACCCCACGCCGGCGAGGGGCGGGATGGTGAAGACCACGCTCGGCACCCCCCGGTGATTGGGCTTGTGCTTGTTTCCCTCCAGCAAATTACGGGCGACGATGGTTCCCTCATGGGCCGCCACCGGGGTCAGCGGGGGGCCGCTCTCCGCCGCGTCGCCCGCCGCGTACACGGCCGGATTCGAGACGCTCTGGAGGTAGTCGTTCACTTTGACGCCGCGCTCATGCTCCACGTGGGCTGCGCCGAGATTCAGATCGTCAATCTCGGGGACCCTCCCGGCGGCATGCACCACCAAGTCCGCCCCGAAATCCTTGGTTGATCCATTCGTTTTGGCAGTTGCCAGAAAAGCGCTTCCCTGCTTTTCAATCCGAGAGACTTCGGTCTCCAGGTGCACCACGATTCCTAGGCGCCGGGATTTTTCCAGAAGCTGCCCGGTCAGATCCGGATCAAAACCGCCCAGCACCCTTTTCCCTCGGTGGAGAACCGTCACTTGGCTTCCGGCGCGGCTTGCGACATGGGCAAATTCGAACGCGATGTAGCCTCCCCCGACCAGCAGCATGCGCCGGGGCAGTTCTTCCAGATCCAGGAATTGTTCGCTCGTCGTCAGGTGCTCTTCGCCGGGGATGCCGAGGGTGGCCGGCCGCGCCCCCGTCGCGATGACGACATGCCGTGCCTCAAGGGCTTCGTTTTCCACCTGGAGCGATTGCTTTCCAGTGAAACGGGCGCGTCCGTGGTAGGTCTCGATGCCTTTGTCGTTGTAGTTTTTTTCCATCTTTCCCGGCATCGGTTCTGTGAAGGAGCGCTTGAACCGGATGAGGTCCTGCCAATGGATGCCGATCCTTTCCGCCGTGAAACCTTTGCCGTGGAGCCGCCGGGCATGGTCCGCTGCCTCGGCCGCTCCCACCAGGACCTTCTTGGGGTCGCATCCCCGCAAGGCGCACGTTCCGCCGAAGGGCCGCGAATCGACCACCGCGACGCTCCAGCCGGCGGAGCGGCACATCGCCGCCGCAGAGGAGGCGGCGCTGCCGGTGCCGATGACAACCAGGTCATAGTTCTTGGCCATTTTGCCCTCCCCCCGGCCATCACAGGCCTTTCGGGTATATGAATTCCCGGATGACCCAAGAGGCGGCCTTCATTTCTCCTCGTCCAGCGGGGAAGCTTGGAAGCCGTATCGCTCGAGCGCCTTCTTCATGCCGGCGAAGCTGGCCTTCTTGGGATCGTAGAGCACATCAGCCCGTTTCTTGGCAAAGCTCACTCCTTCCACCTTCACCCCCGGGAGCCCCTCCAGGGCCCCTGCGACCACCTGGGGTCAGGTGAAGGGTCAGGTCATCCCGTCCACGCGCAGTGCCAGCCGCTCCATCCGGGTCTGCGCGGGGGAAGACGCCCCCATCGCCGCCGGCGCACCGGGCCAGGGCGCCGATGGTGAGGGGGCGCTTGGAAGAAGTCTGGGCGCGCGGCATGGGAGGCTCCTTACCGGGACGGCGGCGCGGGCGACCGGGAGAGCAGGTTCCACGCGCCCAGCGCCCCGAGGAAGACTACACCCATCAGGGCGAAAGTCACGCCCGGGCTCCCCGAAACCGCCGCGCCCAGCGCGGTCCCGCCCAGCAGGACAAGATAGATGGGCAGGTGGCACGGGCAGGTCAGGAAGGCTACTCCAAGCATGATCTTGCCAAGCACCGTCCTCATTTGCCCTCATCCAGCCGGGATGCGGTAAAACCATACTTCTCCAGGGCCTTCTTCATCTCGGCAAAGCCAACTTTGCTGGGATCGTAGAGAAGGTCGGCGCGCTTCCGGGCGAAGCTCACTTCTTCCACCTTCACCCCGGGGAGCCCCTCCAGGGCCCCCGCGACCAGCTTCGGTCAGGTGAAGGGTCAGGTCATGCCTTCCACGCGAAGCGCGAGGCGCTCCATCCGGGTCCGCGCGGGAGAAGACGCCGCCACTCGCGCCGGGGGCTCGCCGCCTGGGGCGGTGTTGTTCACGTCCACCCCGAGATACGCCCCCGCCGGGGTGTAGGTGATCGCGAAGAAGAACGCCACGGCCGCGGTGTTCGCCCACAGCAGCCACTTGCGCGCTTTTCCACCTCCGATCTCGCAGAGCCCCAGTTCGCAGGCCATCACGTCGCGCCGGTAGGCGTACCAGGCGTACCCAAGAGCCACCACGGCCAGCGCCATGAGGTAGGTCTTGTAGCGGACGAGGAACACCGTCAGGACGCTCCCGCCGAGCCCCACGGCGATCAGCACCAAGGGCAAAACGCAGCACGAGGCCCCGAGCGTCCCCGCGAGGAAGCCCTTGTTCGGCTTGTTCATGGGCGGACCCTCACCGGCGGCTCAGCCCCTTCGCTTCACCCAGTAGGCCACATTCCCGAGGCAGCAGGCCCCTTGAGGATTCTTCACGTCGCATTGACACTGGCCCTCCTTCACCTTCTCCCATATGGCGGCGGGGATGCGGGGAGGGGAGTGGAGCGCCGCGTCGTCCATGATGGCCCGCGCCGTGTGGCCGAAGCAGTAGCAGACCGGGATATCGCTCGCGTCCTCCTTCTGCCACACGGGGACGGCGAGCTTGTCCTTGGCGATCTCATGGCCTTTCCGATCGAAGTAGACCGTCACGCAATCCCGCTGCACGCAAAAATACACCGGCCCATCGGGCGAGAGCGCTCCCCGGCCCTCCTCCCTCACGAGGCTGGCCAATGTCACTCGGGGGTTGGGCACCTTCCGGGTTCCCAGGCACTCGATGCCCTCCTTCCGGCAGGAGGGGCAAACAGGGCCGGATGGCTTGCCCTCCGTCATCGCTCAGCCTCCGACGGCCCGCGCGGGGCGTCCTCCCGCGCGCGCTCCCTCCTCATGCGCCGGTAGCCGTGGGCCGCGAGCGCAAGAAAGAGGACGAGCAGGGGCAGCAGCACATAGTCGGCCCAGCCGAGCCAGGCCGCGAGCCCCACGGCGGGAAGCAAGATCGCGAGGACGGGCGTGAAGCAGCAGATGGCCGCGAGGACGCTGCCCGCCGCGCCGCATTTCAACTGGGACCTGCAATTCATCCCGCCTCCTCCAGCGAGAACGCGCCGAACTCCCGGGCCAGGCGGAAGGTTCTCCCGTCGTGCTCCACGGTGGAGCCCTCGGGGGTCTCGTCGTCCACCGGGATGGGCTCCCCGCAGGCCGGGCAGCGGATCAGGTGGACGAGCTTGAGGATCTCCCTTCCGCCCTCGGCGCAGAGGCGGAACTTCACCCCCGCGCAGTTCTCGCACTCGATCAGGTCGCCCGGGCGGGCCCCCGGGGGGACGAGGATCTCCTGGCCGCAGCCCGGGCAGGGCAGGCGGCGCGTCACTTGCCCAGCCCCAGGAGGGCCTCCAGGCGCCCCCGGTCGAAGCCCACCACCATCTCATCCCCCACCAGGATGACGGGGCTGGCCCGGCGCCCCGTGCGTTCCTCGATCTCCCGCATTGCCCCGGGATCCTGGTCCACCAGCTTTTCTTCAAAGGCCACGCCATGATGTGAAAGAAACTCTTTCACCGCCTTGCAGGGGATTCAGGTGCTGGACGAATAGACGGTCACTTCGCGCGCCACGGGGCCGCTCTCCAGTGCGTGAGGGGGGCGCCCCATGCGCCCCTTCAGGAAAGCAGCCTACACTCCGTACCTAAGTACGGGGTCAAGGCCCTTATTCCCGGCCGGGAGAGGCCCCCTACCGGGGCGCGTACATGACGACGGCCACCCCGGCGAGGCAGAGGAGGCCGCCCAGGAGATCGAAGCGGTCGGGGCGGGTCCCGTCCAGCGCCCAGCCCCAGGCCAAGGAGAGGACGACGAACCAGCCCCCGTAGGCCGCGTACACCCGGCCGAAGTGCGCCGGCTGGTAGGTGGGCACGACGCCGTAGAGGAAGAGGGCGAGCGCCCCGGCCGCCCCCACCGCCGCGCTCCGCCCGTTCCGCCACCACTGCCAGACGAGCCAGCCCCCGCCGATCTCGCACAGCCCCGCCGCCAGGAAGAGGAGGATGGACTTCGCCACAGGGATCATGAGGGCCTCCGGATGGATGGGGGGCGAAAGCGGCGGAGAATCCCCTCTCCCTCCGGGAGAGGGTTAGGGTGAGGGAAAACCGCCGGTGGAAGCCCTCACCCCGCCCTCTCCCAAAGGGAGAGGGAGAGACGGCGGCCAAGGTTGTCATTCGGAACGGAGCCCTTCGCTCGCGCTCAGGACAGGCTCCGCGAAGGATCTGCTTCTGCCTTTGAAACCAAAAGCAGATTCTTCGCTCGCCGTCTTTCCGGGTCCCCAGGCGGCGAGCCGCCTGAGCGGGCTCGCTCAGAATGACGGGCTGGGGGGTTTCCCCTACCCCCTCCCCACCCGCCCGAGCAGCGCCGTGAGGTCGCGCACCCGGATCGAGTCGAGCCGGGCGCAGGCCTCCTCGATGTCCCGCCGCAGCGGCTCGGGGGCGCGGGGCGCGGCGAGCGCGTGGAACTTGGCGGCCACCGTCTCCCAGCGCATGGGCCGGGTGGGGAAGCCCTCGTAGTCCTCGTGCTCGTCCGCGAAGGAGCGGCCGTCCTTGAGGGTGATCTTCACCCGCGCGCAGGAGTGGGCCGGGTAGCGGGCGGTGAGGTCCTCCGCCAGGACGACCTTCACCTTCCGGAGCAGGGCCTGGACGTCCGGGGCCGCGATGCGCGCCGGCGCGTACTGGGCGGGCAGGAGCTGGCCGTCGAGGAGGGCCGCCGCCAGGACGTAGGGCAGGCTGTGGTCGGCCGTCTCCTTGTTGCGGATGTCGTGCTTCCCGCCGTACTTCCCCCCGCCCATGATGTTGTAGGCGCGCTCGTAGAGGCCCACCTCGACCGCTTCGATCTCTTCCCCCTTGAAGCCGTGCTTCTCCCGGAGCTCCAGCGCGGCCTCGAGGGCCGTCTGGGAGTGGACGCCCGCGTTGTACTTCTTGATGGCCACCCCGAGCACCCGGTCGAGCTTCTCCCGGGACCAGTCGATCTCGAAGGGCCCCGAGACGGCCTCCATCATCCCGCCCGTCCCCTCGAAGACGGCCAGGGGGCCCGTCACCCCCCGCATGGCGAGGAAGGCGGCGTGCGCCGCGTTCATCCCCGCCGCGGCCATGGCGAAGCCCTTCCAGTGGGAGATGTGGCCCGTGCGCGTCACGAACAGGGGATTGTTCGAGGCCCCGGCGATGGCGATGGCGTGCGCCGCCCGCTTCGCGTGCAGCCCCAGCGCCCGCGCCGCCCCCGCCGCCGAGCCGTAGGCCCCGGCCACCCCCTGGTCGAAGCCCCGCGCCTCGGACCCCGCCACGTCCGCCAGGCGGCACTGCACCTGGTAGGCGAGGGCCAGCGCCGGGATGAAGTCCGTGCCCGAGGCCCCGGCGTACTCCGCCGCGGCGAGCACCGCCCCCAGGTTGTCGCTCGGGTGGACGGTGCCCTTCTTCCCCATGTAGCTGTCGTTGAAGTCGAGGTCGCGCACGAGCGCGGTGTTGTAGAAGGCCGCCCGGTCGGGGGCGGTCTGCCCGCCTCCGATGAGGGTCGAGAGCGGGGCGCCCCCGAACTCCTCCGCGTGCTTCCGCAGATGCTCGATGGGCTCCGCCCCCAGCGAGCCGATGGCGCAGCCCAGGGCGTCGAGCACCAGGAGCTTCACCTGCTTCCGCGCCGCCTCGGACATCCCCTCGCAGGAAACGCTGGAGGCGAACGCGGCGAGGTCTTCGGCCATGGTCATGGGAGGGGCTCCGGGGAGAGGGGTTGATGAGGGCAATCCTAGCACGGGAGGGTCTTGGCGGAAGGTTTCACAGAAAGGCGCACGAAATTTCCGATGGCGGAATCGCAATCCCCTCCGCACCCTTTATTGCAACCCAAGCGCTGGGACGATATAGTGGACATGATTATGTCCATAACTTCGGGCAAAATATATTTAATCATTTTAAATTCAATAAGTTAACGGGACAAAAGGCGGGACAATGAAGAGGACATTTTCTAGGACATACCTCAAGACACATCCCTGGCTGACTTTTCAGCTCGATCTCCGAAGGGCAGGCCAGAAACTATGGGTTGCCTTAGGGGAAGCGCAATCGAAATGCGAGCATCTGGCGGGAGTCCCCCTGAAACCTCTCTACGACCAAGAGCTGCACAAGATATATCTGGCGAAGGGCATTCTCGCCAGCGCGGCTATCGAAGGAAATACACTATCCGAGAAGGAGGTGTTGGATCGCCTCGAAGGCAAGAAGGAGCTTCCTCCTTCCAGGGAATATCTTGGAAATGAGATAGACAACATCATAGAAGCCTGCAATGGCATTCTCGGCGACATAACCAGAGGCGAAGAACGGAAACTAAGTCCAGGCCTGGTCAAGGATTTCAATAAAGCGATCCTAAAAGGCCTGGAAGTAAGCGAGGGGGTAGTCCCGGGGGAATATACCCAGCATCCTATCGGGGTTGGAAGGTACAGAGGAGCACCTCCCGAAGATTGCGAATTTCTGGTTGAGCGATTTTGCGAATGGCTAAACAGCCCGGACTTTCAGGCTCAAGATGGATACGAGATCATTCACGGCCTGATCAAGGCGGTTGTTGCGCACTTGTACTTGGTTTGGATTCATCCGTTCGGGGATGGAAACGGCCGGACCGCGCGTCTCTTGGAAGTAAAGTTCTTGCTGGAGGCTGGCGTTCCATCCGTGGCCGCTCACTTGCTCAGCAACCATTACAATCAAACTCGGATGGAATACTACCGCCAGCTAGACAGGGCGAGTGGATCGGGGGGGGATATTATTCCATTTATCGAATATGCCATCCAAGGTTTCGTAGACCAGCTAAGGGAGCAGATCAGTTTCGTCAAAACCCAACAGTGGGAAATTTCATGGACGAACTACATCCACGAAACTCTTTCCGGCAGGTCCCGTGCGGAGATTCGAAGGCGCAAATTGGCCTTGGCCCTTTCGTCGCACGTTGGGCCGGTGCCCATAGGTGAAATCCGCAAGCTCAGCCCGGAGTTGGCCGAGGAATACAAAGACAAGACAACAAAGACGATTGCCCGGGACCTAAACAATTTGCACGAGAAAAATCTGGTGGTTAGGGAGGCCATGGGTTATCGGGCAAGGAAAGAAACCATCCTGGCCTTTCTTCCCGTGCGGAAACGCGAAAACATCCAAGAGAATTCGGATGTTCGGCCGACTCTTCCTTTGGAAGACTAAAGCTGAATCTCCTTTTGTCAGCCGACCATGAACCTGCGCGAAAAGGGACGAATTTGGGGTAAGTGGCTTTCCCTCCCCACGGCCTATATTCCCCCTGCGGGCCGGCGCGCCTGCCTGTGCGCAGCGGGGATCGCCCTCCCCGCAACTCCGGAAGGAAAATTTGGGGCCTTGTCTCGCGAAGTAACGCGAATTGATGGAAAAAGACATGTTTTAAGAAGCGTCCATGTCCGGAGGGCTGCGGATGAGGCTGAAATGAAGATTCCGGCCTTTTCCGGGAAATTACGGGGAATTCCGGCTTTTTCGGCGGCGGGGCCGGGGCGCCCGCGCTGGTTGAAGATAATTGCCCGAAGTTGCGCCTAGTTGCCGCCAATACCGGATAGTTCCCCGTTTTTCCGGCGGCCACCCCCCAACTGGCACCTCCCCCGCCCCTGGGCTAGGATGGGCGGTCCGGAACGAGAATCCGCGAAATCCCTTGGAGGACGGCCATTTGAGCGAGGAGGCGCGCGCCGGGGGCAAGATTCTCCTCCGCCGGGAGGGGGCGGTGGCCACCGTCGTCTTGAACCACCCGGAGAAGATGAACGCCATCGAGCTCGAGATGTGGGGGGAGCTGGCCCGGATCATGCCCGAGCTGGACCGAGACCCCTCGGTGCGCGTCCTGGTCTTCCGGGGGGCGGGGGAGCGGGCCTTCTCGGCCGGGGCGGACATCTCGCGCTTCGCCGAGGAGCGCGCGAACACCCGGCAGGCGCGGGAGTACGCGGGGCATTTTTTCGCCGGGCTGGACGCGGTGGACGCCTTCTCGAAGCCCGCCCTCTGCCTCATCCGGGGGGCCTGCGTGGGGGGAGGGGTGGAGCTCGCGGCGGCGGCCGACCTGCGTGTGGCGGGGGAGACGAGCCGCTTCGGCGTCCCCGTGGCCAAGCTGGGGCTCGTGGCGGGCTACGCGGAGCTCAGGCGCTTCGTGCAGAGCATCGGCCCCGCCCGCACCCTGGACATGCTCCTCACGGCGCGCCTCTTCACCGCCGAGGAGATGCGCGAGGCGGGCTTCTTGGCCCGGGTGGTGCCGGACGGGGAGGTGGAGAAGACGGCCTACGAGATGGCGGAGCGCATCGCCTCCCTCGCGCCCAAGGTGCACGCCTGGCACAAGGGCTTCGTCAAGAAGATCCTCCGCGACCCGGGGCTCTCCTCGCTCACGGAGGCGGAGTTCGAGAGCCAGTTCGCCTGCTTCGACACCGAGGATTTCCGGGAAGGGGTCGCGGCCTTCCTCGCCAAGCGCACGCCCCGGTTCAAGGGGAGGTAGTATCCTCGCAGGGGAGATTTTCTTGTCATTCCGAGCGCAGCGAGGAATCTGCTTTGGGGCACGAGAAGCAGATTCCTCGGTCGCTGCGCTCCCTCGGAATGACAAACCGAGTCCACGGATAAGACATTGCATACGGGGGACAAAAGAAGCATGAGCCCGGACACCCCGCGCGCGCTGGAGGGGCTGCGCGTCCTCGAGGTCTGCCAGGTGATGGCCGGGCCCTTCTGCGGGGCGCTCCTGGCCGACATGGGGGCGGACGTCGTCAAGATCGAGAACCCGGACGGCGGGGACCAGGCCCGCCACCTCGGGCGCCACTTCGCCGGAGGCGAGGGGCACGGCTTCATGAACCTGAACCGCAACAAGCGGAGCCTGGCGCTCAACCTGAAGGAGCCGGCGGGCCGGGCGCTCCTCAAGGAGATGGCCGGGAAGGCCGACGCCCTGATCGAGAACCTCCGCCCCGGCACCCTCAAGAAGATCGGCCTGGGCTACGAGGACCTGAAAAGGGTGAACCCGGGTCTCGTCTACGCCTCCATCTCGGGCTACGGCCAGACCGGCCCCTACAAGGACCGGGGGGGCTTCGACCTCGTCTCCCAGGGGCTCTCGAGCCTGATGAGCTTCACCGGGGAGCCGGACCGTCCGCCCGCCAAGATCCCGGTGCCGCTGTGCGACCTGAACGCGGGCATCTACACCGCCTTCGCCGTGCTCGGCGCCTACATCCACAAGCTGCGCACGGGAGAGGGCCAGTACATCGACACCTCGCTCACCGACGCGGGGCTGGGCTACACCTTCTGGCAGGCGTCGCAGTTCTTCCCCTCGGGAGAGCCGCCCCGGCCCCTGGGCTCGGCCCACGAGATGACGGCCCCCTACCAGGCCGTCCGCTGCAAGGACGGCTACATCATCCTCGGCGCGGCCAACCAGAACACCTGGACCTACACCTGCCGGGCCATCGGCCGGGAGGACCTGCTCTCAAGGCCCGAGTACGCCACCGACGGGAAGCGGAGGGAGCATTACCAGCAGCTCGCCGCGGAGCTGGAGAAGGAGTTCGCCCAAAAGACCCGCGACGAGTGGATCGCCATCCTCGACGCGGCCAAGGTGCCCTGCGGGCCCATCCTGGACATGGCCGAGGCCTTCGCGCATCCCCAGATTCAAGCCCGCGAGATGGCGGTGGAGGTGGATCACCCCAGGGCGGGCCGGGTCAAGGTGCTGGGCATCCCCCCCAAGCTCTCCGCCACGCCGGGGAAAATCCGCCGCCCCGCGCCCCTTCTCGGCCAGCACACGGATGAGGTGCTGCGCGAGTTCGGGAAGTCCGATGAGGAGATCCGGCGCCTGCGCGAGGCGGGGGTGGTGGCGTAGGGGGGCAACCTGGCGCGCATGGGCCGGAGCCGCCGCCTGTGATTTCCGTAGGGGCGGTTCGCGAACCGCCCCTACACAAGGCCTCGCCCCTTTCTTCTTTCTTTTGCCAAGGCCATTCCCTCTCCCTGTAGGAGGGGGTAGGGTGAGGGTGCCTCTCTCGCGCGCTCCTCATCCCGGCCCCCTGGCCTGACGTGCCGGTCACCCGTGATTCCGTAGGGGAGGTTCGCGAACCGCCCCTACACCTAAACCCTTGCCCCAGGCCTCTCGCAAGGAATCCCCATGACCGATCCCCGCCCCGACGAAACCCGCGCCCCCCTTCCCCCCGGCGTCTACCTGGTCGCCACCCCCATCGGGAACCTGGAGGACGTCTCGGCGCGCCAGGCGCGGGTGCTCCGGGAGTGCGACGTGGTCGCCTGCGAGGACACCCGCCACACGGGGCTCCTCCTCTCCCGCCTGGGCATCAGGCGGCCCCTCGTGAGCTACCACGAGCACAACGAGGCGGCCCGGGCGGAGCAGCTCGCGGCCCGGGCGGCGGAGGGCGGGCGCGTGGCCGTGGTAACGGACGCGGGGACGCCGGGCATCTCGGACCCGGCCTACCGGGTGGTGCGGGCCGCCGTGGAGCGGGGGGTGGCGGTCGTGCCTGTCCCCGGCCCCTCGGCGGTGGTCGCGGCGCTCTCGGCCTCGGGGCTCCCGACGGATCGCTTCGCCTTCGAGGGCTTCCTCCCCCAGAAGGGGGAAAAGCGCCGCAGGCGCCTCGAGGCGCTCCTGGAGGAGGAACGGACGGTGGTGCTCTACGAGTCGCCCCACCGGGCGGCGCGGCTCGCGGCGGAGGTGGCGGCCCTGGCCCCCGGCCGGCCGGTGGCCCTCGCCCGGGAGCTGACCAAGCTGCACGAGGAGTTCGTGCGGGGGACGGCCCAGGAGGTGGCGGAGGAGCTCGGGAAGAGAACGGTCAGGGGCGAGTGCGTCTTCCTGATCGGGCCGAAACGGATGGAGGAGGAGGAAGAGGAGAAGGAAGGGAATCCGTAGGGGCGGCCCCCTGTGGCCGCCCTGTCCCGGGGCAGGCACAGGGGCCTGCCCCTACAGGTCCACCCCGCAAGGACCGAGCGAAACACGAGGAAGGGCCGCTTAGGATGGACCCCTCTTCCGCCGGTCGATCTCCCACTGCAAGAAGAAGCCGATGAGGATGCTCCCCCCCATGCCGGCGGCGATGACGGTGAAGGGGATGGCGTAGCTCCCGGTGAGGTCGAACATCAGCCCCGCCAGGGGCGGCCCCACCACCCCGCCCAGGCCGTAGCAGATCTCGAGGAAGCCGACGATCACCCCGTAGGTGGGGCCCTCGAAGCAGTCTCCGGCCAGGGCCGAGTAGCAGGTGCTTATCGCCCCGAAGCCGATCCCGTAGATGAGGGCGTAGAGCAGGCCGTTGGCGACGCCTCCTCCGATCGCGGGCAGCAGGAGGAGAAACGCGAGCCCCAGGACGACGACACCCCCGGCGGCGGCCACCCCGCGCCCCCGCCCGATCCCGTCCCCCATCCAGCCGCCCACCACGCTCCCCAGCATGCGGATGAAGCCCACGGCGCCGAAGATGAGGGCCGCCGTGGCGGTCGGGTAGCCCGTGTCCACCAGGTAGAGCTGGAGCTGGCTCATGATGGTGTTGGCGTTCAAACCGATGAAGAAGGCCAGCAGCACGATGGCCCAGAAGCGGATGTCCCCCCGGACCGCGAGAAAGACCTGGCGGATCCCCTTGCCCGAGTGGCCGCCGCGCACCGCGGAGAGCACCTCGGGCGGGCGGGGCGGGCCGCCGTCGGGCCCCTGGCCCTTCTCCTCGGGGTAGTCGCGCATCAGGAGGAAGTTGAGCGGGGCGATGACGGCGACGATGGAGAGCCCGAAGAGGAGGTAGGCGTAGCGCCAGCCCCAGTAGGCGATGGCGCGCTCGATGGCCGGGGAGAGGACGAGGGTGCCCACCCCGATCCCCGCCAGCGCCAGGCCCGTCGCCCGGCCGCGCATGCGGACGAACCAGCGCGGCATGATCGCGCTGTGGGTCCCGAAGCCGCTCAGGGCCAGGCCCAGGCCGGTCAGAATGCCCGACAGCAGGTATACCTGCCACAGGGAGGAGACGAGGAAGCTCGCCGTCATCCCAGCCCCGGCGATGACGCAGCCCCAGGGCATGACCCTCCGCGGGCCGTAGCGCTCCAGGAGGGAGCCCGCGTAGGGGACGGCTACGGCGTACGCCCCCAGCCCCAGGGCGAAGGCGCCGCCCAGCGCGCCCCGGCTCCAGCCGAACTCCTCGATGAGGGGCACCTGGAAGATGCCGAACCCGAACCGCGTCGTGACCTGGAAGGCCAGGGTGAGGTGGGCGAGGCCGATGATCGCCCAGCCGTAGTAGAACGAGGGCGCCCTCGCCGGCAGCCGGTCCGCATCAACGATCATGACACCGCCTTCCGTCGCGCAAGCGCACAGAACATCCGGGTCCTTTCCATGGGGAAGTATGCCGGTTTCTTGAAAAAGCCAGCGGACGGCCAATCGTAGCAAAGCGCCCCGCGCTTTCACAGTGCCCGGGCGATGCCGCCCACCCCTTGGAAACGGGCGCGCCGCGTGCGAGATTGGAGCGGCATCCTAACGGCAAGAGCCGAGGCGCGGAATCCGGGCGCGAACCGGGAGGGGACGAGCGATGGAGTTCGAGGGGAAGGTGGCCTTGATCACGGGTGGGGCGCAGGGCATCGGGGCCGCCACGGCGCGGCGCTTCGCCGGCGAGGGCGCATCGGTCGTGGTGGCGGACCTGGACGCGGCGCGCCTCGGGAAGCTAGAGGCGGAGATCGCTCGCACGGGCGGCCGGGTGCGGGGGATAACGGCCGACTGCGGCAAGAAGGAAGGGATCGAGAGGATGATCTCGGCCGCCGTCGAGGGCCACGGCGGGCTGGACATCCTGGTCTGCGGGGCCATCTACCGGCCCACCAAGCCCTTCCTCGAGGTGACCGAGGCCGACCTCGACCTCGCCTGGCAGGTGAACATCAAGGGCTACTTCCTCTCGGTCCAGCGGGCGGTGCCCGAGTTCCGCAAGCGGGGAGGCGGGAAGGTGGTGCTCATCTCGAGCACCTTCGGGTTCGCCGGGGCGCCCAACTTCTCGGTCTACTGCACCTGCAAGGGGGCGGTAGTGAACATGGCGCGGGCACTCGCCCACGACCTGGCTCGAGAGAACATCAACGTGAACGCGGTGGCGCCCGGGCCCATCATGACGGAGGGCATGCGCGAGCTCATCCGGAACGACCCCTCCATCGAGAAGCACCGGACGGCCGGCATGCCGCTCCCGCGATTCGGGGAGCCCGAGGAGATCGCCGAGGCCATCCTGTTCCTGGCCTCGCCGCGCTCAGGCTACATGCATGGGCACAACATGGTCGTGGACGGGGGCTATCTGGCGGTGTAGGACAGGCCGCGAAGCCGTCATCGCAGCCCTTCGCTTTTGAGATGAGGCGCGACGCAAGTAGGGGCGTTCAATTGAACGCCCCTCCCATGATGCGGTGTTCGTCCGTGCCGGTCGTCCTACAGCCTCGGCACGCTCTCGGGCGGGTAGACGCTCGACTCGAACCAGGCGTGGAACTCCCCGATGAGGGACTCGTGGTCGGCCTTGAGGCTCGAGTAGAGGCGGGCGTGCTCGATGGCGAGCGCCCCGAGGTCGGCCAGGGCGCGGAGGAACTCCATCTCCTCTTCGGAGTAGTCCCGCGACTCGGCCGAGTAGAGCCGCACCACGCCGATCACCCGCCCGCGCAGCACCATGGGCACCGAGAGCATGGAGGCGATGCCCTCGGCCGCCGCCTCCCCGGGGTACTGCACGCGCGGATCGGTCCGCACGTCCCGGATGTGGACGATGTCCCCGTTCATGCAGGCGGAGAGGCTGCTCCCTCCGTCGATGGGGCCCTTCGCCAGGTAGCCCGCGCTCAACCCCCACGAAGCCGATAGCTCCAGCCGGCGCGTCCGCTCGTCCAGGAGGCGCAGGGCGCTCCCCTTGGCTTTCGTGGCCTCGGCCGTCAGGCGCACCACGTCCTTGAACACGTCCGCCACGTCCAAGGTGGAGGTGAGCTCCCCGGTCACTTTGCGGATGGCCTCGAGGTAGGACTTGCTGCTGGGAGTGGGCTTCGGCGCGGGCTTTTGCATGGGAGGATCTCCACGGCGAGCTGGAAGATGCCGGGGCTATGGCTTCATCTGAGAGGCCCTTGTAGGAATGGCACCCATTAGGCGGAAGAATGCCGCATTATGAAATTTTTCCCGCCCGAAATCAATTACTAGGAAAGTAATATTGCTTTCGCCCGGGTTTCCCAGAAGGCCATGGCCGTCCCGGCGTGGATGTCCACGGTGTCCGAGGGGTCCGCGGCGTAGCCCCCGCCCAGGGTCCCGGCCACGGGGATTCCGCGCCTTTCGCATTCTGATATCACAAGATCGTCCCGCTCCCGCAGGCCCGCCTTGGTGAGCTTGAGGGTGCCGAGCTGGTCGCCGGCGAAGGGGTCGGCGCCCGCCTGGTAGAGAACGATGTCCGGCCGGTGACCGTCGAGGATCTCGGGGACGTGCGTGCGCATGTGGGCGAGGTACTCCGCGTCCCCCGCCAGATCGTAGAGGCCCACGTCGAGGTCGCTCCTGCGCTTAGCCGGGTAGATGTTCTGCTGGTGGATGGAGAAGGTGAAGACGGCCGGGTCGCCCCGGAAGATGACGGCGGTGCCATTCCCCTGGTGGAGGTCGCAGTCGATGACGGCGGCCCGGGCGATGGCGCCCTCATGCTGGAGGACGCGGACCGCCACCGCTAGGTCGTTCATGTAGCAGAAGCCCTCGGCCTGCCCCGCGAAGGCGTGGTGGAAGCCCCCCGTCAGGTTGAGCGCCCTGCCCCGGGCCAGCGCCTCGCGAGCCGCCAGGAGGGTGCCCCCGACCGCGAGGAAGGCCGCCCGCACGATCTCCGGCGTGAGGGGAAGCTCGCTCGTGCAGGTCCGCTCGGTGTGAACGCCGCCGAGGAGATCGTCCACGTACTCCTTCGTGTGGACGCGGCGCACCTCCTCCACCGTGGCCGGCGCGGGCTCCCGGAAGGCGCCCTCGGGCAGGCCCGCCGCGCGCAGGCGCTCGTAGGTGGCCCGGTACTTCCCCTGCTGGAGGACGTGGGGGCCGATGTCGGCCCAGTAGCCGGGGTGGTAGATGAAGACGCACATGGGAAGCACACCTCCATAGGCGTCGCCCGCGAGCAAGTGCCAAAGAGGACGAACTTGCCCCCCTCTCCCTCCGGAAGAGGGGGAAGGGGGTGAGGGAAAGCCACGCGCCGGAAATCCTCCCTCACCCTGCCCTCTCCCAAAGGGAGAAGGAAAAGCGCCCCTTTCGCTTGTCGTCAAGATTTTTTCCTAGATGATCCCCTTCCCGCGCAGCTCGGCCACCTCCCCGGCGGTGTAGCCGAGGGAGGCCAGCACCTCTTCCGTGTGCTTCCCCTTGGGGGGTCCCGCCCAGCGGATGCGGCCCGGGGTCTCCTTCAGTCGGGGCATGACGTTCTGCATGCGCAGGGGGCCCAGCTCCTCGTCCTCCACCCGGACGACGGAGCCCCGCGCCCGGACGTGGGGGTCCTCGGCGTACTGCGCCGCGTCGTAGATGGGGCCGAGGGCTCCCTCGTAGCGCTCGAAGTGGCGCACCGTCTCCTCGAGCGTATGCCCCCCGATCCAGGCCTGGATGGCGTCGTCCAGCTCCTTCATGTGCCGGACGCGGCCGGCCTGGCTCGCCATGCGGGGGTCCTCCGCCAGATCGGGCCGCCCGACCGCCTCCATGACCCGCCTGAAGATGCTCTCGGCGCTCGCCGAGATGACGACCCAGCGGCCGTCCTTGCACCGGTAGGCGTTGCGCGGCGCGGCGAAGGGGATGGCGTTCCCGGTGCGGCCCTGGACGTAGCCGAGCTGGTCGTACTCCAGCACCTGGGGCCCCAGCACCGTGGCGATGGGCTCGTAGATGGCGACGTCGATCTCCTGCCCCGGGGCGCCGTGCACGTCGCGGTGGTAGAGGGCCATCATGGCGGCGTAGGTGCCGCAGAGCGCGCTGATGCCGTCCGCCAGCGCGAAGGGCGGCAGCGTCGGCGGGCCGTCGGGCTGGCCGGTGATGTGAGCGAAGCCGCTCATGGCCTCGGCCAGGGTGCCGAAGCCGGGCCGCTTGGCGTAAGGGCCCTCCTGCCCGAAGCCGCTCGTGCGCACCATGACCAAGCGGGGGTTCAGGGCGTGGAGCGCTTCCCACCCGAGGCCCCAGCGCTCCATCGTGCCGGGGCGGAAGTTCTCGATGAGCACGTCCGCCTCCCGGCACAGCCGCCGGGCGATCTCCTGCCCCTCCGGCGCCGAGATGTCGCAGGTGACGGACTTCTTGTTCCGGGAGGTGAGCTTCCACCACAGCGAGACGCCGTCCTTCATGGAGGCGAAGTTGCGGAGGCTGTCCCCCTTCGGGTGCTCGATCTTGATGACCTCGGCCCCGAAGTCCCCCATGTAGGTGGCGATCCACGGCCCCGCGAAGAGCGTGCCGGCGTCGATGACCCGGATCCCCTCGAGGGGCATGCGCGTGGGCTCGGCCATCACGAAGGTTCCTCTCGCGGCCCGGAAGGAAGGCGGGGCGATGGTAGCAGGGGGCGGGACGCTCCTTCAATCGTGGGCGGGCCCTCCTACAGGTGCAGGCGCGCCCGGCCCGGCCAGCGCTCGGAGATGTGGTAGAGGCCGGTGCCGATGAGGAGCCCGATCAGGAAGCCGTAGGGGAGGCCGAAGGCGCACACGGCGGTCAGGAGGGCAATCCCCAGGTCGCGCCTCGACCCCGCCTGATCGCGGATGAACAGCATCAGCGCCAGGGCCTCGAAGGTCAGGACCACGCCCAGGATCGGCTGGGGGAAGATCTCCACCACGTGCCGGAAGGCGCCGCCCAGGAACAGCCCCAGGGCGAGGTACATGGAGCCGTAGATCACGACCGAGCCTCCCGTCCGCGCCCCGAAGTAGTGGTGCCCCGCCAGCCCGCCGCAGCCGTGGCACACCGGGAGGCCCCCGAAGAAGGGGGCGACGAGGTTCATGGCGGAGTAGGTCGTCCCGATGCGGCGGAGGCTCATCTCCCGGCCGGGGAACAAATCCGCCACCGTCTGCCGGGTGGCGATCAGGGAGTTCGACAGCGAGAGCGGGATCTGCGGCAGGGCCAGCACGAGAAAGCCGGTGAGGACATCCTCCCAGCGGGGCGCGTGGAGCTTCGGCAGCGCGAAGCCGGCGCCGGCCGCGGCGGCGGCGAAGTCCATCCGGGTGAGGGCCGCGTACAGGACCCCCAGCCCGATCACCGCCAGCCCCGCCGGGAAGCGGCTGCTCCCCGAGACGGCGAGGATCAGGGCGAAGCCCGCCGCCGCGAGGGCGTAGCCCTCGGCGCCCAGGGCGGGCACGTACTGCTTGAGCGCCAGGGAAGCCAGGGAGAGTCCCAGGCCGAACTGGACCCCCCGCACGGCGCACAGGGGGACCACGCGCCCCAGCCAGTCGAGCAGGCCCGTGAGGCTCAGGACCAGCATCACAACGCCGATGGCCAGCCCCGCGCCGAGCAGCACCTCCCCGCTCAGCCGCTGGGCGATGACCAGGACCGCCATGGCCTTGAGGGGCTGGACGGGCATCGGCAGCCCGTAGATGAGCCCCGTCCCGGCCTGCATCAGGCCGAACATAATAAGGACGCTCGCGCTGTCCAGGCCCGCGGCCTGGATGAGCCCCACGATCAGGGGCAGGTCGGTCCCGATGTCCCCGAATGCGCCCGAGAGCTCGTTCCGGTTGAAGCGTACCCGCGCCCGAAGGGCCTGCATCCAGGTCAAGCGCCCGCTCCTCCCGCGTCTCGCGACAAGACCGTCCTTCCGCAAGCGGCAAGCCTACCACGCCCGAGGCCCGCGGCGGACGTGGACGAAGGCGCGCGCAGTTGCGATAATGGGGGCGGCCGCATGGAAGCCGGAAACAATTAACGAAATAGACTAGGAGGACGACACCGAAATGAGGCGCATCGCCATCCTGTCCGCCTTCTTCATCTTCTTCCTCACCTGGCCCGTTCACATGGGCGTCCCCGCGCCCGGCCCCGGCGGGCTAATCCTCGTCCGGAGCGAGGCCGAGGCCGCCCGCTTCGGCGGGGGCCGCTCCTTCGGCTTCCGGGGTTCGCGCGGCTTCGCCCGGCCCTCGCCGGCCAGCCCGCGCTCGGGCCTCGCCCAGCCGGGCTACGACCAGACCCGCCGCCCCTTCGGCGGCTTCGGGGGCGGGCTCTTCGCCGGGCTCGGCGGCCTTCTCCTGGGCGGTCTCATCGGGAGCCTCCTCTTCGGCCGCATGGGCATGGGGGGCATCGGGCTCTTGGAGATCCTCCTCATCGGCGGCGGCCTCTTCCTTCTCTTCCGCATGTTCGGCGGCCGCAGGCGGGAGGCGCCGCAGGGCGGCGGCACCTACACCGGGCGCCTCGCCACCGCGGAAGCCGATCCTTACGGCGTGGGGGGCGGCCCGGCCCCGGCGGAGCGCGCCCGGGGCTCGGTCTACACCGGCCCCGACATCGCCGCCCGGGGCGCCTCGGGCCCGGCCGCGTCGCCGGGGCCCTCGGCGAGGCCCTCGGCCGGCGCCGCGCCCGACCCGGGCCTGGAGGAGGGCCTCAGCGCCATCCGGGCCTCCGACCCCTCCTTCTCCAGGGAGAACTTCCTCCTCGACGCCCGGCGCGGCTTCCTGCGCTTCCAGGAGGCCTGGGTGGCGCGCGACCTCGCCCCCATCCGCGACGCGGTGGACCGCGACATCTACGAGAAGTCCCAAAGCGATCTGGACGAGCTCCGGCGCGAGGGGCGGGTCAACCGGCTCGACGACATCCAGGTCCGCCGGCTCGACCTCGCCGAGGCCTGGCAGGAGGAGGGCTTCGACTTCGCCACCGTGCGGGTCGAGGCCAGCCTCCTCGACTACCTCGTCTCCGAAACCTCGGGCGAACTCCTGGGCGGCAGCCGCACCGAGCCCGTCACCTTCGCCGAGCTCTGGACCTGGGCGCGCAAGACGGGGCCGAACAAGTGGTTCCTGTCGGCGATCGAACAGGGGTGAGATTGCTCCATGAGCAATTTCACAAATTGGCATGAAGACTTTCCTGATCGTTGCCTCAGACTAATTGGCCAGTTTGAGAAAAATATCCAAAATCGTCTCAGTACATTTTCCCTTATGGTCGCTCCTTCTTTGCTAATTGCCCCATATGAGCGGCTTCAAACCTTTCCTGGCAAACGGATTAATCCTCAAAGAGATTTTGATCGATTCAAAAAAGCCAAAGAAGAATTCGACAAGTTGATGGAAGGAAAATTCGAAGATGCTCCCTTCATGGCTGATGCTCAAGATGGGAGCTGGAAATATGGGAAAATCGCCACAAATATCGGTCAACCTGACCTATGGGCAGACGAGAAAGGCCACTCTTGCCCTGACGAGAGTTTCTGGAAAGGCATGAGCACACTGCAGGTTAATTTTGTTTGGGAATGCCTAAGAGACTCTCTTGCTCATTGGAATATTGCCACAACAGACTCGCTGTTCCAGCAAAAGGATAGGATTCAATATCTCTTGTTTTATCGTTCAAAAAATAACCGCTATCCATGGGATGCTATCAAAACGACAGAGAAGGAATTTTTCCGTTTCATAAAAGCGTGGGCGACGTTTCTCACCGAATCACCCGCGCGCGAGGCTCTAGAAGGTTTCGAGGCCGCCTAATTATTATGTGGTGGTTTTTCCTCTTCCCCCTCCCCATACCTCCTCCCTCCCTCCAGATCCTTCAGCGACCACCAGAGGTAGAGGATGACGCCGAGGATGAGGGCCATCACGGCGCCGAAGCCCGCGATGAAGTAGGCGGGGAGGCCGCGGTAGCCCTCCCCGGGCGAGGGGCGGGCCTGCGGGGCCGCCTGCTGCGGGGCGGGCGCCGCCGGCCGGGCCGCCTGGGCCTGGAGCTGGCGGGCCTGGCGCAGCGCCTGCTCCTCCTGCCACTTGCCGTAGCCGTGCCAGACCAGGGCGCCGGTGCCCGCGGCGAGCAGGAGGATGTAGAAGGACAGGGCGATGGCCCTGCGGGAGGGAGGGGCGGCGCTCATGCCCGCGACCCCGCGAGAACTTCCCCGGCGAGCCGCGCGAGCTGGTCCATCTCCTCCTCGGGGGGCCCCGCGTACTTGAAGATGAAGTGGCGTACCCCGGCCTGCTTGTAGCCCTCGATCTGCCCGGCGACGCGCTCCGGCGGCCCGTAGAGGAGATACCGCTCGGCGATGCCGTCAAAGTCCATGGCGTAGCGGCACGAGAGGTTCTCGGTGCCCCGGCGCAGGGCGGTCTCCGCGTCCCCGTGCATGTAGAAGAAGGCGTGGTGGGCCGGGGTCCAGCGGCCCCCGTCGATATCGAGCGCGCGGCCGGCCTCGGCCGCCCAGCCCCGCATCTTCTCCAGGGCCTCGGCGTAGCGCCGGGCGGTGAAGAGGTAGGAGACCCAGCCGTCCCCCGAGCGCGCGGCCCGGCGCTGGGCGGCCTCGCTGCGCCCCCCGACCCAGATGGGCGGCCCCCCGGGCGTGGCTGGGGGCGGGCTCTGCCGCGCGCCCTCGAACGCCCAGAAGCGCCCCCGGTGGCTCACCGTCCCGCCGGTCCAGAGCTTGCGGACGATCTCGAGGGACTCGTCCATCCGCGCGCCGCGCTCATCGAGAGGCACGCCGCAGAGCTCGAACTCGGCCTTGCCCTCCCCGCCCACGCCCACGCCGAAGACGAAGCGCCCGCCGCCCGAGAGGAAGTCCACCGTGGCGGCCGCCTTGGCGGCGATGGCCGGGCGCCGGAGCGGGAGGAGATAGACGCAGGTCCCGAGCGTGATGCGCTTCGTGCGGGCGGCGAAGGCGGCGAGGGCCGTCAGGCTCTCGGGATAGGGGCCGTGGAAGGCGACGTGGTCCCCGAGCCAGAAGGAGTCGTAGCCCAGCCGCTCGGCCAGCTCGGCGTGTGCGTACATCTCCCCGGGCGGGGTGGCGCGCTCGGGGTGCATCCCCCCGCTCACGCCGAACCGGACCTTCGCTTCAGGCATTCTTCCTCCTTGCGCCCCGGCGGCGATTCTGGCACGGGGGCCTCCGCGCCAAGGTTCCGGCGGCGGAGGGCCGGGGCGGCGCCCCCGCTGACGGGCCTGCGGTGCCGCCCGGCCCGGAAAACCCTTATACACCCATCGCTTTCCCTCCTCCCAGCCCTTGGCACGGTTCCTGCTCGACAGCCGGAGAGGCTTGGCGTTCCAACCTTCGGCCCTTTTGCAGGAGACCGCCGTGGCGACCTCGCCCATCCGCCCCCAGCCCGTCCCCTCCCCTTCCGCCCCCGCTCCGGCGGCCAAGCCCGCCCGCGAGGCCCTCGCCCGCCCCGCCTCCGTTCAGGCGCCGGCCGTGGCCCGGCCCGCAGAGAACCTGGAGATGCAGCTCGCGCGGATTTTCGCCCGGCACGCGATGCAGGCCCGGCAGGCCGCCCAGCCGGGGGAATCCCCGAAGGCCGCCTCAGGCCGGACCCGGGGGGCAAACTTAGATATACATGCATGATAAATTAAGGTAACTCCCTGAAAAACCTTTGACTGAACCCCTCACATCCATATAATGCCTTTGCCTGAGGCGCCATGGAGGGAGGGGATGAAGATGGCCGAGCCGGTCATTCCGCCCGTTCCCGGCGCAGGAAGGCGGGGCTTCACCCCCGAGGCTTCCGCCCTGCTGCGCCGCCTGGCCGGGAGCGGCCTGGCGAAGGACCTCGGGCGGCCCCCGGCGGAGGCGCCGCAGGGGCGGACGGCGATCCCGGCCGGGAATTTCGCGGGACAGGACTTGAGCACCCTGGGCGGCGACGCCCGGGGCGGAAGCGTGAACCTCGTCATCTAATCTCGCGCCTGCGGCGGATTCGCCGCGGAGGGATTGCTCGGGGAAGAAGCGCGCCGTTTTCGCTGAAAGGATGGCCCATTGACACCTCGCCTGCGCCGCATTCGCCGGCGGGTGGCCGCCATGGCCGGAGGTTCCCTCCTCGCGCTGGCCGCCTGTCTCTCCCCCGCCCGTGCCCAAACGCCGCCGCCTCGCCCCGCGGATGTGGAAAGCCTCGTCGAAGCCGCGGCGGCGGCCGCCCCGGCTCCGGTTCAGCAGGCCAGGGTCCAGACGAAGCCCTTCCCGCCGCCCCCGGCCAAGCTCCCCTCCCCGAAGAGGGACGCGCCCGCGCGCCTTCCCCTGCCCGTGACTCCTTCGGGCACCCGCATCTACTGGGAACAGCCCGCGGGCGCCGCCGCGGATGAGGACGGAGACGGTCCGGCCGCCGCCTCCTCCGATGCCTCCGAGTTCGCCGGCGCCGCCGAGGCGCACCTCCTGTTCCTCTACACCCTCGAGCCCGAAACCCGCCGCGACTGGCTGCCCGACACCCGCGTCAACGTCTTCGCGGAAGAGGCGCCCTCCTCCGCGGAGGCCCTGGATACCCTGTGGCGGCTCCAGGCCAAGTCGAACGGCCCCGAGGGCGGGACCTCCCGGCTCCGGCTCCTCGGGGAAGGGGAGTCCGCCCTGGCTTTTCCGTCCCCGTCCGCGCCGGAGGACGCCCTGGCCCCGCAAACCCGCCCCCAGCTTCTCCTCGTGGACGCCGAGCAGCGGATCGGGAACAGCCGCTACGGCGCCGCCTACCGCTACGACGGCCCCGGCCGCCGCAGCGGGCGCAAGTACCCTGGCTGGGTGCAGTCGGACGTGAAATGGAAGCACGACCAGGAGAGCGCCGAGGCGTGGTTCATCCAGCGCTTCGGGGACACCCAGGTGAGGGCCTTCCTGGCGGAGTTCCGGAACAACCTGGACGCGAACCCGTCCCGCTACAGCATCGACAGCCAGAACGCCGGCGTCTCGGTGAGCCAGCGCCTCGCGAAGTCTCCGCTCTACCTGACCGTGAGCGGCTCCCAAGGCGCGTCCCGCGCCAGCCGCGAGCCGAACGGCCGGGAGCCCTTCTCCCCCCGGTCGTGGAACACCTACAACGCCTCCCTCTCCTATTTCCCGGGCGGCCGGTGGGACGCCTACATCTCGACCGGGTACTCGACCGCCGGCGACCTCACCCAGAGCGGGGACCCGGGGAGCTCCGTCTGGCACGAGGCGGGGGTCTCGATCCACCCGGCCAGCGGGGTCACCCTCAAGCCCGCCTTGGCCCTCGGGAAGATCCGCAACGAGCGGACCGGCGGCGAGATCGACTACCCCTTCGCGTCCTTGTCCCTGAGCTTCCGCGAGCTGCTGCCGCCCTTCGACGTCACGCTGTGGACCTCCTACGCGCGGATGACCTCCGGCGACTCCGCCGTGGACGCCACCCTCGCGGACGCCTCCATCCGCCTCTCCCGCCGGCTTCCCGGCGCGCCGGGCCAGGCCGCCCTCTCCTTCGAGGTGAGCTGGACCTGGTACGAGGACCACGCCTTCCCCAGCCGCTCCAACGAGGGCGCCTCGGCGATGACCTTCCTGCGCCTCGCCTTCTGACGGAGCCGTTGGCGGGGAGGCGCTCCGCCTCCCCGCTCCCCTGCGCCTTTCGCCCGGCTCCCCCGGAGCATCCCGCCGCGCCGGTTGCCCCGAAACACGTTTGGGGGGATATAAGAGCGGCCGGAGGGGCCGTCTGCCCCCCGGTCCCCTGCGCAGCCTGGAGGAATCCCCTTGGTGGATGTCCGGCCGTTCGCGGCCCTTCGCTACGCCGAGATTCCGCCCGAGAAGATGGGCGAGGTGAGCTCGCCGCCCTACGACGTCTTCACCCCGGAGCTCCAGCGCGCCTATCACGCGCGGCACCCGCACAACATCGTGCGCCTCATCCAGGGGGAATCCCTCCCGCACGAGACGGGCGACGGCCCCCGCATCGGCCGCGCCATCGGCTATCTGGCGCGCTGGCGGAAGGAGGGCGTCCTCTCCTTCGACGCCCGGCCGGCCTTCTACCCCTACCGCCAGGCTTTCGCCCTGCCGGACGGGAGGCGCGTTGAGCGGCGGGGGTTCTTCGGCGTCATCCGCCTGGCCAGGTACGAGGAGGGGCACATCCACCCCCACGAGCAGACCTTCCCCAAGCCCAAGAGCTACCTCCTCGAGCTGTGGGGGAAGGCCGGGGCCCACCTGGAGCCCATCTTCGGCTTCTACGAGGACCCGGGCGACGCCGCCCAGCGCGCCCTGGCGGGCTCCATGAAGGGAGCGCCCCTGGCCGACTTCGAGGACGAGGGGGTGCGCCACGCCCTCTGGCGCTGCGACGATCCGGCCGCCCTCCAAGCCGTCCAGAAGGCCCTCCTCTCCCGGGAAGTCTTCATCGCCGACGGCCACCACCGCTACGAGACCTCCCTCAACCTGCGCGAGGCCGAGCGCGCGAAAAGCCCCGCGGGCGGGGAGGCCGACTTCACCCTCATGTGCCTGGCCAACGCCGCCGACCCGGGCATGGTCATCCTCCCCACCCACCGCCTCCTGAAGAAGGTGGGCGCGGGGACCGGGGAGGCCCTGAGCCGCATCCGGGAGCGCTACGAGGTGACCGAGGAGCCCGCGCCCGCCCCGGGCGAGGGCGCGAAGGTCTCCCGGCGCCTCGAGGCCCTCGGCGCGGGCGGGCGGGCGGCCTTCGCCCTCTACGACGGGGAGGGCCCGGTGCGCTACCTCGTGCGGAAGGAAGCGGGCGGGGGCGGGGGATCGGTCGAGGCGGCCATCGCCTCGCTCGACGTGCGCCGCCTGCACGAGGACGTGATCGAGGGCGCCTTCCGCGCCTCCCACGAGGAGGCCGACATGGGCTTCACGCCCGACCCGGAGGCCGCCCTGGCCGCCGCCCGGCGCGGGGAGTGCGCCGCCGCCCTGCTCCTGAACCCGACCCCCATCGAGGCCGTCTCCCGCATCGCCCGGGCCGGGGGCCGGATGCCCCACAAGTCCACCTACTTCTACCCCAAGCTCCGCACGGGGCTGGTGATGCACGCCTTCGCCCCGCCCGCCCGGGACTGAGGCGGTGCGCTTCCAGCGGGCCGAGCTGATCAAGAGCGCGGCCTCCCGCGGGGGCTGGCCCGCGCCCTCACTCCCGGAGGTGGCCTTCGCGGGGCGGAGCAACGTGGGGAAATCCTCCCTCATCAACGCCCTGGTGGGGCGCCGGGACCTCGCCCGCACGAGCACCACCCCGGGGAAGACCCAGCTCCTCAACTTCTTCGAGATCGACGGGCGCTTCATCCTGGTGGACCTCCCCGGCTACGGCTACGCCAAGGTGCCCCTCGCCGTGCGGGGGAAGTGGCAGCCCATGATCGAGGCGTACCTGGGCGCCCGGGAGACCCTGCGGGGGGTGGTGGTACTCATCGACAGCCGCCGCGGCGCGGGGGACATGGACCTCCAGCTCCTCGAGTGGCTCGGGAAGGTGGAGGTGCCAGCCTGCATCGCCCTGACCAAGACCGACAAGCTCAAGCGCGCCGAGCGCCGCGCCGCCTCGGAGTCCGTCTCGGCCCGGCTCCTCCAGGGGGGCGGGCTCTTCGGGCGCTGGTCGGGGCCCATCCTCACCAGCGCCCAGGAGAACCTGGGCCGCCGGGAGCTCCTCGCCCAGCTCCAGGACTGGATCGCGGGCCCGCCCCGCCTCACGCCGGCGGCGTAGGGAAAGAACCGAAGCGGCGAGAGAGAAGATCGTTCCCCGGCCGTGTTCCAAAGAACCGCATGCCTTGAGTTTTTCCCTCCCCCTGCCCCCTCCCGGCGGGAGGGGGAAATAACACGGCAGCCTTTCTTGGCCAGAGCGTGCGAAAGCCGGCCGTGCACCTTTCCGCCATTTGTACATTCGTAATCGCGCATCAATGGAAGCAGGGGCGTATTGCAATACGCCCCTACGCAAGCAAGGCCCCGCGAGGCACGGGCCGCGTTCACCTCCCCGCCCCCCTCTGGTACAGTCTGAAAAGATTCCGCCGCGACGGAGGCGCCCCGTGCCCGAGAAAAAACCCGCCCCAAAGAAGGCCCTCCAGAAGGCGGGCCCCAAGGCCCTCGTCCCCAAGAAGAAGGCCCCCCGGCGCGGGCGGGCCGCCTCCGCCGGGGGGGAGCCGGGCGAGCGCACCTACACCGGCGTCCCCAAGCCCAACCCCGCGCCGGGAAAACCCGACCGCCTCCTCTTCGGCACGGGGGGCACCCCCCACACCGCCCTGCCGCGCGACCACCCGGGCGCGGTGCGCCGCCTCGGGGAGCTGGGCCTCGGAGTCTACGAGATGGAGTTCGTCCACGGGGTGCGCATCCGCCCCGAGACCTGCGAGGAGGTGGACCGCCTCCGGCGCGAGACGGGCATCCAGGTCACCGCCCACGGGCCCTACTACATCAACCTCTTCTCGCTGGAGGAGGAGAAGCTCGCCGCGAGCCGCACCCGCGTCCTCGATACCGCCCGGGCGCTCGCCCGCTGCGGCGGGGACGGCGCCTGCTTCCACGCGGGCTTCTACCAGGGCCGGGGGCGGGACGAGGTCTACGCCCACATGAAGCGGGAGCTCTCCGCCCTGGCCGACGCCCTCCGGGCCGAGGGCTGCAATGTGCGCATCGACCCCGAGACCACGGGCAAGGAGAGCCAGTTCGGCTCCCTGGACGAGCTCACCCGCCTCGCCCGCGAGGCCGGGCGCGGGAACCTCGGCATCACCGTGGACTTCAGCCACATCCACGCCCGGTCGAACGGGGGCTTCAACACCTACGAGGAATTCGGCCGCATCCTCGAAACCATCCGGGAGCGCAACGGGAAGACCGCCCTCCAGAACATGCACATCCATCTCTCCGGCATCGCCTACGGCGAGAAGGGGGAGAAGCACCACCTCGACGTGGACGAGAGCGACATGAACTACCGCGACCTCTTGCGCGCCCTCATCGACATGGGCTGCGAGGGCCGCGTCGTCTGCGAGAGCCCCGGGCTCGAGTTCGACGCTCTCATCCTCCAGCGCGCCTACCGCGAGCTGAACGGGGGCTGACGCATTTTATTGGGGAAGTACCCGGTATTATCGGCAACTCAGAGGAACTAGCCCCCGAAGCGCCCCATGAAAAAAAACGCCAAAATCCCCTCGATTTCCTCCAAAATGCGCCGGAAAACGATCGAAATCCTTCATTTTTGACCCTCTTTTTTCCGGGGTAGATTTCAATCCGCCCCCTCGGAAAGAAGGCGCAAGGCCGTCCCTCGGACAAGATACGGCCCGGACGGCAAAAGCCACTTACCCCAATTTCGTCCATTTTCGCGCACGTTCGTGGTCGGGGGGATTTTTTTGGGAATCAAGCGGCGCTTCCGGCGATAGGGTTCCCTCACCCCAACCCTCTCCCGGAGGGAGAGGGAGACTCCTTCCTACTGGATCACCCGCATCTCGCGCAGCGCGCCGAGGACGGCCTCGAGCTGGGCGGAGGGCTCGCCGCCCTCGAGGAGGACGCGGCGGATGCGGCCGATGGCGCGCTCGGCGCGGAGCGCCCGCACCTGGCGGTCGAGGCGCCCGATGAGCTCGCGGCGCTTGATGGGCTTGGTGAGGTAGTCGTCGGCCCCGGCGCGGGCGGCCTGCTCGACGAACTCCGCCTCGGTGCGGGCGGTGAGCATGACGATGCGGATGGGATGGTTCTGGAAGCCCTGCTTGAGGGTGCGGGCGAGATCGAGGCCGGAGAGGCCGGGCATCATGATGTCGAGGAGGACGACCTCGGGGAGGAAGGGGAGGTCCTTGTCGAGGGCGTGCTCGGGCTCGGTGCAGGCCTCGGCGCGGTAGCCCTCGCGGGCGAGCACCTTGAGGAGGAGCGCGGCGGTGTGCGCGTCGTCGTCGATGAGAAAGACGTCGCCCCGGCTCATGGGGACGGCTGCGGGCTCCCGGACGGCCATGTCCCTCCCTCCCCGGCGGCCGAACCTCTCTCATGTTACCCCAAAGGCCCGGGCGGAGAAATGGGGGGGCCTTGAGCGGCGGGGCGGGGGTTCAGCCGGGGAGGGACCCTTCACGGGCGAGGCGCTCGGCGGCGGCGCGGACCTTCTCCTCGGGGGTGCCGGCCCCGGCGAGGATGCGCGCGAGGTCCTCGACGGCGGCCGCGGCGCGGCCGCCCCGGGCGGCGGCGAGCTGCGCCTCGACGGCCGCGAGGAGCTCGGCCGGGCGGACGGGCTTGGTGAGGTAGGCGTCGGCGCCCGAGGCGAGGCCGCGCTGGCGGTCGGCCTCGCGCCGGAGGGCGGTGAGCATGACGATGCGGACGCCGGACCCCAAGGCCTTCTTGAGGGCCTGGGCGAACTCGAAGCCCGACATGCCGGGCATCATGGCGTCGAGGATGGCCACCTCGGGCGCGAAGGGGAGCTCGGCCTGGAGCGCCTCGACCGGGTCGGTGGCCTTGGCCACCGCGAAGCCCTCGCGCAGGAGGAACTGCTCGATCATGTTGACGGTGAGGGGGTTGTCGTCCAGGAGGAAGATGCGGCCCCGCGGGGGCGCCGCGCCGCCGCTCCCCGGGGGCACGGCTAGCTCTCCTGCCCGGCCTTGTACTCGTCGAGCCAGGCCATCTGGATGGCCTCGAGCTTGCCCTCGGTGGATTTCATGGGGTCGTCGCCGAACTCCTCGAGCCCGCAGACCCACTCGTGCAGGTCCGTGAAGCGCACGGAGAGGGGGTCGATCTCCGGGAACTTCTCGGCCAGCGCGATGCCGATGTCCTCGGCGTCCTCCCAGGTGAATTTCTGCACGTCCGTCCTCTCATCTTCCGTAAAGGGAACGCGCCTAGTGCGCGTGGGCCGCGTCGGGGCCCTCCTGGACGAGGTTCACGTTCCAGAAGGGGATCTGGACGCGGATGGTTTCGTCCGAGTCCTTGAGGAGGCGGGCCTGGCAGCCGAGGCGGCTGCACAGCTCGATGTCGCGGGCCTCGTCGAGCTGGTCCTCCTCCTCCTCGGTGGACTCGGTGAAGAGCTCCCGGCCCTGCCGGATCTTGACGTGGCAGGTGGAGCAGGCGCACACGCCGCCGCAGGCGTGGTCGAGGTCGACCCCTTTGTCCATCGCGACCTCGAGGATGCTCTGGCCGGCGGCGATGTCGACCGTCTTGCCCTCGTCGATGAATTCGATCTTGGCCATTGTCGATGCTCCCTTGGAGCGGGTGCGTATGTTCTACCTTTACACCACCCCCCCCAATACCTCCCCCCCTGAGGGGGGAAGGAAGATTCCGCCCCTCCTTGGGGGGAGGGAGCGCCGGAGGCGCGATGGGGGGAAAAGAATTCTACTTTTACCCCACCCCCCCAATACCTCCCCCCCTGAGGGGGGAAGGAAGATTCCGCCCCCCTTGGGGGGAGGGAGCGCCGGAGGCGCGATGGGGGGAAAGGAATTCTACCTTTACACCACCCCCCCAATACCTCCCCCCCTGAGGGGGGAAGGAGAAAACCGCGCCGCCCGTCGCTGGAGCGGTGAGGGGTATGCCTCTCTCTGCTCCGTTTCCCCCAATACCTCCCCCCTGAGGGGGGAAGGGCAAGGCCTGGGCCGCCCCCCTTTGGGGGGAGGTCCATGGGGGGATTAGAAAGCTACTCCTTCATCGCCTCGCTGACGCGCTTGTTCTGGAGCGCCGCCTTGAGGACGCCGTCCATCATCCGCTCGGCGAGGGGCATGGTCACCTCGTTCAGGGCGTCCACCCGCTCGCGGATCCTCAGGTGATCCTCCCCCCGGACGGCCCCCTCGAGCTCGGCCACGGCCCGGGCGATGGCGGCGCGCTCGGGCTCCGGCACCCCGTCCTCGCCGTACTCCCCGAGCGCCCGGTGGGTGGCGCCCAGGATGGCTTCGGCCTCGTTGCGCGCCTCGAGGAGCTGGCGGGCCCGAACGTCCTCCTCGGCGTGCTCGAACGACTCCATGAGCATGCGCTCCACCTCCTCGTCGGTGAGGCCGTAGGAGGGCTGCACCTCGACCGAGGCGGCCTTGCCGGTGCGCAGGTCGCGCGCTGTGACGTTGAGGATGCCGTTCGCGTCGATGAGGAACGTCACCTCGACCCGCGCCACCCCGGCGGGGGCGGGCTCGATGCGGAGCCGGAAGCGCGCGAGGGAGCGGTTGTCCTTCACCAGCTCGCGCTCGCCCTGGAGCACGTGGATGTCCACCCCGGTCTGGTTGTCCTTGAAGGTGGTGAACGCCTCCCGCGCGGTGGCGGGGATGGTGGTGTTGCGCGGGAGGATCCACGCCATCGCGCCCCCCACCGTCTCGATGCCGAGGGAGAGGGGCGTCACGTCGAGGAGGAGCATGTCCCGGGTGCCCCCGGCCAGGATGTCCGCCTGGACGGCCGCCCCCAGGGCCACCACCTCGTCGGGGTTGATCTCGCAGCGGGGCTCCTGCCCGAAGAGCTCCCGCACCATGCGCCGCACGAGCGGGATGCGCGTCGAGCCCCCGACGAGCACCACCTCGTCCACGTCCTGGGCCCGGAGCCCGGCGTCCTCGAGGGCTCGACGGCAGGGCGGAAGGGTGCGGGCCGCGATGGGCCGGATGATCTCCTCGAACTCGGCCCGCGTGATCTCCCGCCGCCAGGAGAGGGGCTCGGGGCCTCCGATCTCGAGGGCGAAGAGGGCCGACGCGCGCTCGGAGAGCCCCCGCTTCGCCGCCTCGCAGAGAACGGTCAGCTCCCCCACCCGCTCGGGGCTCGCGCCGAGGTCCAGGCCCGCCTCCTCCCGCGCCCGGGCGCGCGCCCAGTCCGCGAGGGCCCGGTCGAAGTCGTCCCCGCCCAGGCGGGTGTCGCCCCCGGTCGCGAGGACCTCGAAGATGCCGTCCTTCACCCGCAGGATGGAGATGTCGAAGGTGCCCCCGCCCAGGTCGTAGACCGCGATGACGCCCCGGTCGCGGTCGTGGAGCCCGTAGGCGAGGGAGGCGGCCGTGGGCTCGTTCACGATGCGGAGGACATCGAGGCCCGCGAGCCGGCCGGCGTCCTTGGTGGCTTGGCGCTGGGCGTCGTTGAAGTAGGCGGGGACGGTGACGACCGCCCGCGTCACGGGCCGGCCCAGCGCGCGCTCGGCCCGCGCCTTGAGCTCGCGAAGGATCAGGGCGCTGATCTCGGGCGGGCTGTAGGAGCGCCCGCGCGCCCTCACGTGGGCCACCTCCTGGTGCGCGGGGTCCACCTCGAAGGGCATGTGGCGGAGGTCTTCCTCGATGTCGCGGTAGCCCCGGCCCATGAAGCGCTTGATGGAGAAGACGGTGTGCCGGCTGTTCGAGACGCGGTCGGCCTGGGCCCGGTCCCCCACGAGGACGCGGTCCGGCCGGAAGCTCACCACCGAGGGCACGAGGGCGCGCTCTTCCGGGGGCGCCAGCACGCGGGGCCTGCCGTCCCGCATGGCGGCGACCAGGCTGTTGGTGGTTCCCAGGTCGATTCCGACGATCTCGGTCACGATGCCGTTTCCAGGGCTTCCCGCAGGCTGCGGAGGGTGTTCTCGATGTAGTTGCGCTGGCTGAGGACGGAGCGCAGGCGCCGGAGGGCATCCTCGGGCACCGTCCGCCCCTCGTCCACGGCGCGGTCCCACTGCGCCCCCAGGTCCTCGAGCGCCTTCCGCTGGCCGGCGCGCAGGGCCTCGAAGCACTCCCGCGCCGCCTGGATGCGCCCGCGCAGCTCCTCGGCCTCCTCCCCCTCGCAGCCGCAGCGCAACTCGGCGGCGGCCTCCTGGGCCTCGAGGATCTGCTCGAGGAGATCGGCCGGGGGCCGGGCGTCGTTCTCGGCCAGCTTGCCGCTCGCGCGCTCGACCAGGTAGACGGCGCGGCGGACGGGGTCCCTGAGTATCTTGTAGGCCTCGTTCAGGCGGGCCGAGGCCTCCAAGCTGCGGATGCGCTCCCCGACCGGGGCGTTCATGAAGAAGTCGGGGTGGAGGCGGCGGCTCAGGGCGTGGTAGCGAGCCTCGAGCGCGCGCTCGTCGAGCGAGACCTTGGGAGGGAGGCCGAAGAGGCCGAAGTGGCTCACCTCCGCCGGGATGCGGCGGACCTCGCCGCCCTCCCCGAGGAGGGCGAACTCCTTCTCGTCCGTCAGGGCCTCGTGCATCGTCTCACCCATGCGCTTGCGCCACGAAGGGCTCCGCCAGAAAAAAGCGCGCCGCGGATTTCGGCCGGGCGCGCGTCTTTTCGCTGACCTACGCGGAGAAGCTCGATCCGCAGCCGCAGGTCTGCCGGGCGTTCGGATTCTTGAACGTGAAGCCCTTCCCCATCAGGCCCTCCTCGTAGTCGAGGACGGTCCCGGCGAGGAAGAGGGCGCTCTTGCGGTCCACGGCCAGGCGCACGCCGTCGCGCTCGACGACCGTGTCCGTCATCGGGTTGAGCTTCTCCGCCGGCTCGAACTGGAGCACGTAGGAGAGCCCCGAGCATCCCCCGCCCTTCACGCCCACCCGGACGATGGAGCCGGCCTTCCCATCCTTCTCCATGAGGCGCTTCATGTGGGCGAAGGCCCCGTCCGTCACCTCGAGCGAGGCGGGCTTCCTGGCCGCCGCGGCGTCCGTCATGATCTCTCCCTTTCCCCTAGTGCTTCTTGCGCTCGGCGAGGGGCATGCCCTTCTTCGACCGGTAGTCGTTCAGCGCCGTCTTGATGGCGTCCTCCGCCAGGACGGAGCAGTGGATCTTCACCGGGGGAAGGTTCAGCTCCTCGACAATCTGGGTGTTCTTGATCTGCTCGGCCTCGTCGACGGTCTTGCCCTTGAGCCATTCGGTGGCGAGCGAGCTCGACGCGATGGCGCTGCCGCAGCCGAAGGTCTTGAACTTGGCGTCCTCGATGACGCCCTCCTCGTTGACCTTGATCTGCAGCTTCATCACGTCGCCGCACTCGGGGGCGCCGACGATGCCCGTCCCCACGCTGGGGTCCTTCTTGTCGAGGGACCCCACGTTGCGGGGGTTGTTGTAGTGATCCACCACCTTCTCGCTGTACGGCATCGGTTGCTCTCCCTGGATGGCCCTCGGGCCGTCCTTGAAAGCCGGGTCCCCGCGGGCGCCCGGCACTCGGTTCGCGTTAGTGGGCCTGCCACTCCACCTTCGAGAGGTCGACCCCCTCCTTCACCATCTCGTAGAGGGGGCTCATCTCGCGGAGCCGCTTGACGATCTCCGTCGTCTTCTCGGCCACGTACTCGATCTCCTCCTCGGTCGTGAAGCGGCCGAAGCCGAAACGGATGGAGGAGTGGGCCAGCTCGTCGCCCCGGCCCATGGCCTTGAGCACGTAGCTGGGCTCGAGGCTCGCCGAGGTGCAGGCCGAGCCCGATGAGACCGCCACGTCCTTGAGCCCCATGATGAGGGACTCGCCCTCGACGTAGGGGAAGCTCACGTTGAGGTTGCCCGGCAGGCGCTTCGTCTCGTGGCCGTTGACGTACACCTCGTCGAGGCTCTCGAAGATGATGCTCTTGAACTTCTCGCGCAGGTTGACGAGGCGGACGCTCTCCTCCTCCATCTCCCGGGCGCACAGCTCGGCCGCCTTCCCGAAGCCCACGATGCCCGTCACGTTCAGGGTGCCCGACCGCATGCCGCGCTCGTGGCCGCCGCCGTCGATGAGGGCCGCGAGCCGCACGCGCGGCTTGCGCCGCCGGACGTAGAGGGCGCCGATCCCCTTCGGGCCGTAGATCTTGTGGGCCGACATCGAGAGGAGGTCGATGCACATGTCGTCCACGTTGATGGGCACCTTGCCGTAGCCCTGGGTGGCGTCGGTGTGGAAGAGGACGCCCCGCTCGCGGCAGAGCTGCCCGATCTCCTTCGCCTCGTTCAGCACCCCCACCTCGTTGTTGGCCGTCATGATGGAGACGAGGATGGTGTCGTCGCGCAGGCGCTCCTTCACCATCCCGGCCGTGGTGATGCCATCCGTCGGGGGCTCGATGTAGCTCACGTCGAAGCCCCACGTCTCGAGCCGCTTGGCCGAGTCGATGATGGCCTTGTGCTCGATGGCCGAGGTGATGATGTGCTTGCCCTTGCTCTTGTACATCTCGGCCACGCCCTTGAGGGCCATGTTGTCGGACTCGGTGGCCCCGCTCGTGAAGATGATCTCGCGCGGGTCGGCGCCGATGACCGAGGCGATCTGCTCGCGGGCCGTATCGACCGCCTTCTCCGCCTCCCAGCCGTAGGAGTGGTTGCGGCTGGCGGCGTTGCCGAACTTATCCTTGAAGTACGGCAGCATCGCCTCCACCACCCGGGGGTCGGCCGGGGTGGTGGCTTGGTAGTCCATGTAGATCGGGAATTTCAGGCTCATCGAGGCTCTCCCACGGAAGTGCCGATCATATCGAGTAGGGTCATTCCCTCAAGCAGGTGCGTGACCTTCTGCTGGATGCGCTCCATCGGCCGCACGATGGGGCAGTGGCGGAACTGCTCGCAGTCCGAGGTTTCGCCCGCCTGGCAGATGGCCATGGCGATGGGGCCCTCGATCGCGCGGATAACCTCGGCCACCGTGATCGAGTCGGGCCGGCGCGAGAGCACGTAGCCTCCCTTGGGGCCGTTCCGCGACTCCACGATGCCGCTCCGGGCCAGGATCTGCATCGTTTTCGCCAGAAGCTCGGCCGGGATGCAGTAGGCCGCCGCGATCGCCTTGGCGTTGGTGGCTTCCCCCTCCCCCTGCTCGGCCAGATACGCCAGCGCCATCAGGCCGTAGTCGGTCCGCTTGGAGAGGGTGAACATGGGCTGCCTCCATCTGGGCATCCGGGCGGCCGCCGGAGCTTTGGCATACGGCGCTCCGGCGCCGTTTCTTAAGGCGACAAAATCGGTCGCCGATGAATCTACTCGCATATATACGGCCGGTTTTCGGCCCTGTCAACCCGCCAAGCCCAATCAAATCCAGGGGATTTAACAACGAAACCGGGGCACTGGCGAATCTTCACGTTCAGGGGCAGAAGTCTCTTTAATTATTGTTATTTCTCCCCCGGCGTGGTCACCAGGGTCCACTTTCCCCCCTTGATCCGTACCATGACGAGGGCGTCCGGCCCCAGGCCGTTGTGGTTGCTCTCGGAGAAGTTGAAGCGCCCCGTCAGGCCGACGTACTGGCGGGTGTCCACCAGGTACTTGGGGACCCGGGCCCGGCTGGCCCCCGCCGCCCGCAGGGCCCCCAGGAGGAGCCGGAAGGCGTCGGCGGCGAAGCCGGCCACCCCGTCCGGGGGGCGGCGGTGGCGGAGGAGGAAGACCTCGCGGAACTCCTGGAGCTCGCGCAGGCCCGCGGCGTCCGCGGGGAGGATGCCGGCCGCGGGCACCCGGGCGGCGGGGAACACCACCCCCTCGGCCGCCCGCCCCGCCTCCTTGAGGTCGAGCTCAGGCCCCAGCGCCGTCCCGAAGTAGACCGGCACCTCCAGGTCCAGCGCCATGCGGGCCCGCACGAGGTCGAGCTGGGCCGCCGGCCCTCCCCAGTGGACGAAGGCCTCCATCCCCCGGACGCGCGCCCGGTGCAGGAAGGGCAGGAAGTTATGCTCGTCGGGGCGGTAGGCCTCGTTCATCAGGAGGGAGATGCCCGCCTGGGGCGCGAGCGCGCTGAGCTGGGCGCGGCCCTCGGCCCCCCGCGCGTCCCCCTCCCCCAGCAAGGAGATGCGAGTGACGCCCACCGCCACCATGTGGGAGAGGATGGCCCGGGCGCCCAGCGAGGCGGGCAAGGCCGTCGAGAACACCCAGGGCCGCGGCGGATCGAAGACATCCTCCGGGGCGGCGAGGGTGAAGAGAGGAATCCGCTGCCGGTCCGCCTCCCGGGCGGCGGCCCGGACCTCCTCGAGCCCGGCCGGGCCGAGGACCGCCACCGCCTCCTTCTCCCGCGCCAGCTCCCGCACGGCCCCGGCGGCGCGGGCGGGGCTCCCGCCCGAGTCCACGATCAAGAGGACGAGCGCCCGGCCGGCCACCCCCCCGCCCGAGCGGTTGGCCTGGTCGAGCTCGAGCAGGAGGGCGTCACGGGCCTCCCGGCCGGCTTTCGACCCCGGGCCCGAGAGATCGAGCACCGCCCCCGCCACCACCGGAGCGGGGGCCTCGGCGGCGCGCGCCGGCCCGGCCGGGGCCAGGAGGGCCGCGGCGAGAAGCGCGGGGGCGAGGAGCATCCGCGGGAGGCGCTTGCGCGCGGGCATGGCGTACAATGGCGTCCGTCCCTGTGCGTGAATCTCGATCCGCCCGGATTGCCGCTAGCTAGCGGCCGAGCCTTGGCCATGTCAAACCGGCGCAATCCCGCCCCTCCCGGGGCGTCCCCGGTCCCCGGCCGCCCCCCGGGCGCCAAGGGCCCAAGCTCCGTCTGGCGCAGGCGCGTGCGGGAGCGGCTGCTCGGCTGGTACGGCCAGGAGAAGCGCGCGCTTCCCTGGCGGGGGGAGAGGGAACCTTACCGCGTTTGGGTGTCCGAGGCCATGCTCCAGCAGACCCGGGCCGGGACGGCCGCCCCCCGCTACGCCCGCTTCCTCTCGCGTTTCCCCACCCTCCGGGCCCTGGCCGACGCCCCGCTCGAGGCCGTCCTGGCCGAGTGGCAGGGGCTCGGCTACTACGGCCGCGCCCGCAGCCTCCACCGCGCCGCCCGCGAGGTGGCCGGGCGCTTCGGCGGCCGGCTCCCCTCCGACCCAGAGGCGCTCCGGTCCCTCCCCGGCTTCGGGCCCTACATGGCGGGGGCCGTGGCGAGCATCGCCTTCGGCCTGCGCGAGCCCGCCGTGGACGGGAACGTCCTGCGCGTCCTGAGCCGGCTCCTCGACCTCCCCCTCCCGGTGGACAAGCCCGGGGGCCGCGCCGCCGTCGAGGCGGAGGCGCGCGCCCTCCTCCCCTCCTCGCGGCCCGGGGACTTCAACCAGGCCCTCATGGACCTGGGGGCGGGCCTCTGCCTCCCCCGCGGCCCCCGCTGCGGCGAGTGCCCCTTAGGGAATCTCTGCGCGGCGAAGAAGGCGGGCACGGTCTCGAAGCGGCCCGTCAAATCCCCCAAGCGTCCCCCGCGCGAGGCCACCGTCTTCCAGCTCTGGGCCGAGCGGGGCGGGAGGCTCCGCCTCGTGCGCCGGAAAGAGGACGGCCTCTTCGGCGGCCTCTGGGAGCTCCCGGGCTGGATGGCGGAGGGAAGGCCCGAGCCCGGCGAGGCCGAATGGAGCGCCGCCTGCGCCGAAAGCCTCGGCCCCGGCTGGACGGCGGGGGAGGAGATCGCCCGGGCGGAGCGCGCCCTGACCCACCGGCGGATCCTCTTTGTCCTCCGCCGCGCCCTTCCCCTGAACGGCGCGCGCCCCGTCCTCAAGGAGGAAGACGGCGCCATCTGGGCGGACGCGGAGACGCTCAAGGCGCTGCCGCTCTCCAACGCGCAGCGCGCGGCCATCGAGGCGGGGAGGCGGGGGATGGAAAAGAGGCGGGGGAGGCTCGCGCCCTAGGGGGCGCCCGCTCCCTCCCCCTCCACGAGCGGCAGCTGGATGATGAAGGTGGCGCCCTGGCCGGGCGAACTTTCGGCCAGAAGGGCGCCCCCGTGCTGGGCAACGATGCCGTGGGTGATGAAGAGGCCGAGGCCCGTCCCCTTCTCCTGGGGCTTGGTGGTGAAGAAGGGGTCGAAGATGCGGCCGATGATCCCGGGCGGGATGCCCGGCCCCGTGTCCTGGAGCCGGGCCTCCCAGCAGGGCCGGCCCGCCGTCTCGGCGGCCTGGGTCGATATCCGGAGCCGCCCGCCCGAGGCCATGGCGTCGCGGGCGTTGGTGTAGAGGTTCACGAAGACCTGCTGGAGGGAGGAGCGGTCGCCCATCACCCGGAGGCCGCCCCCGCCGAGGTCAAGCGCGATCTCGATCCCCGCCGTGCGGTACTCGTGCTGGACGAGGGGCAGCGTATCGGTGATGAGCGAGTCGGGGTCGAGCGGCGCGGCCTTTAGCTTCTCCTCGCGGGAATACTGCCGGAAGGTCTGGCAGATGTCGTCGATGCGCTTCACGTTACGAAGGATCACCTCCGCGCTCTGGGCCGCCTCGGCCTCGGACGAGCCCCCCATCTGGAGCCGCTGGCCGTGGAGGCCGATGATGTTCGCCGGGTTGAGGATCTCGTGGGCGAGGCCCGACGCCAGCGTGCCCAGGGTGGTGAGCTTCTCGGCCCGGACGAGCATCTGCTGCCGCTCCTTCAGCTCGGCATAGGAGCGCTCCAGGTCGGCGAAGGCCCGGGCGTTCTCGACGGCGAAGGCCGCCGAGTTGGCGAAGGTGGTGGCCAGGTAAGTTTCCTGCCGCGAGAAGTGCCGCACGCCGCGGCTCACGCAGCTGAGGACGCCGACCACGTCCTTCCTCCCCATGAGGGGAACCGAGAGGCAGGACCCCAGATTGTGCTGGCGCGCCCACGCCGCGTTCACCCACCGGGGGTCGCTCCGGATGTCCTCGATGTAGAGGGGCTCCCGGGCCTCGGCGGCCCGGCCTCCGACCCCCTCCCCCACCCTCAGCCTCCGGATCTGGTTCTGGGCCTCGATCCACCGGCTGCTCTCGGCGCGCATCTCCAGGAACTCGCCCTCTCGGAGCCAGAGCGCCACATAGGGCAGCTCCAGGAGTTCCGCCGCGGAGCGGGCGATGCGGGACAGGGCCTCGTCCAGGTCGAGGGTGGACAGCAGGCCGTGGAAGAGGTTGATCAGGGAGGCGAAATGGCGCAGGTCCGGCGCGTCGAATCCCGGCGGGTCGCCCTGGCTCATTGAAACACGCATGGCCGGCAGCTTACCAAGACCCGGCCTCCTCTGAAGGGCGGGGGCCGGCGGCGCCGCGCCCGGCCCCCTTTCCGCTCTTACGCGCACTCCCTACCCCAGCCCCTCCGGCAGGCTCTCGACGAAGCGGCGGATCTCGTCCCGCACCCGGCGGTAGTGGGCGAGGGCCTCCTCCTCCGACCGGGCGCCCTCGGCGAGGCGGGGCGGGTCGTCGAAGCCCCGGTGCAGGACGCGCGCCCCGGCCGGGAAGACGGGGCAGGTTTCGTGGGCGTGGCCGCACACCGTCACCACCCAGTCGAAGCGCTCCCCGGCGAGATCGTCCAGGGTCTTCGAGCGCTGGCCCGAGATGTCCACCCCGGCCTCGCGCATCACCCGCACCGCCCGGGGGTCGAGCCCTTTAGCGAGCAGGCCCGCCGAAAAAGGCTCGATGGCCTCGCCCTTGAACACCCGGGCGAAGCCCTCCGCCATCTGGCTCCGGCAGGAGTTGCCCGTGCAGAGGAAGAGGACGCGGGATTTCATGGGGATCGATCCTCGCGTGCGCCGCCGTGAATTTGTAGGGGCGAGGCACGCCCCGACCCTGCGTAACCGGCCATCCGCCTCGATGAGAAATGCGGCCCCTACGGAATCTGCGCCGGGCCCCTCTGTAGGGGCGGTTCGCGAACCGCCCCTACGAAGTCCTTGTTCCGGCACGTCTCCAGCCTGGCGCGGCCTCACCCCCTCCCGAACCGCTCCCTCAAATAGTCCTCCAGCGCTCGGGGCTCGAAGCCGAAGGCGCGCTTCATGGGCCCGGGGTCGCAGACGTTGTCTTCGGCCAGCATGGTGATCTGGTCCTCGGTGAAGGGGGGCTTCACCGGCAGGAGGTTGAAGAGCTTGGCCTGGAGCCGGGCCACGGGCTCGGGGATGTGGGGGAAGAACCGCCGCTTGCCCATCGCCCCCGCCACCATGCGCAGGAGCTCCTCCAGGGAGTAGGCGCGCTCGCCCCCCAGCTCGAAGGCCTGGCCGGCGGTCTCGGCCTTCGTCAGGGCCCCGGCGAAGCAGCGGGCCACGTCCTCCACCCAGATGGGCTGGAGCCGTCCCCGCCCCGCCCCGATGACGGGCACGGCGGGGGAGCGGCGGGCGATGCCGGCGAAGACGTTCAGGAACTCGTCGTTCTCCCCGAAGATGATCGAAGGCCGGAAGATGGTCCATGGGATGGGGTTCCCGCGCACGAGCTCCTCGGCCGCCCACTTCGTCTGCTGGTAGTGGGCGGGGGCGCCCGGGCGGGCCCCGAGGGCGCTCATGTGGAGGTAGCGCTTGACCTTGGCCCGCTCCGCCGCGGCCAGGACGCGCCTCGTGCCCTCGACGTGGATGGCCTCGTAGCCGGGCGTCCCCTTCTCCACGATGACGCCGACCAGGTGGACCACCGCCTCGCACTTCGACATGAGCTCGGCGAGCTGGTCCGGGCTGCTCGCGGTGATGTCCCCGCGCACGGGGTAGACGCCCTCCAGGGCGGTGAGCCGCCGCCGGTGGGCCTCCGCGTCGCGCGAGAGCACCCGGCACTCGTGCCCCGAGAGCGAGAGATGGCGGAGGACGGCCCCCCCCACGTAGCCCGAACCGCCGGTGACGAACACTTTCATGCGCCGGTGTCTCCTTGGCCGATGGTTCCCCGGGTCCAGCCGAGGCGCGCGCCGAGGGGCGGCTCGTGCTTCGCCGCCTCGCGCAGCACCTCGGTCGCGTAGGCGCCGGGGGGGAGGACGAAGCGGAGCCGGAGGTCCTCCCCCTCGCGCCGGATGTCGAGCTCGCTCAGCCTGGCGCGGTAGGCCCGCCGCGCCCCGCGAAGGCCCATCCGCGCCAGCCCCGCCGCGGCCCCCGCCGGGTCGAAGCCCAGCCGCCGGGCCGCCTCCGCCTCGATGGCGGCGGGCTCCCCGCGCGCCTCGAGCATCTTCTCCCCCGCCAGCGGCCCGGCCGGGCTCAGCTCGAAGCTCAGGAGGACCTCCGCCTCCTGGGCGGGATCGCCCACCCGGCGGGCCTTGCCCGAGCCCCCCGGGAGATGGCTCACCGCCACGTCCCCCGGCAGGAGCCGGTCGTGCAGGCCGCGCCCGAGGCGCAGGGCCAGGCAGGCGTTGAACCAGGCCGCCTGGAGGGCCGAGCCGTAGAGCGCCCGCTCCCTCGCGGGGATGGCCCGCACCGCCTGCCCGGGCTTGGCGCCCCCGGCCAGGCGGGCGAGGAGCCGCCGCTCGGCCTCCCACGAGGAGGGATAGAGCGCGAGCGCCCCGGCGTGGTCCCCCGCCTCGAACCGGCGGGCGGCCTCGAGGAGCCGGGCGTCGGGCCCCTCCATTCCCTCGCCCCGGAACCGCGCGGAGCCGAGCAGGACCGCGAGGGCGGCCTCGTGATCCCCCATGGCGAGGGCGAGGCCCGCCTCGGCCGAGTGGCCGTGGGCCCCGAAGCGCTGGGGGCCGAAGCCGTTCGGCACCCCCCGCGCCGCGAGGAGGGCGAGGCACTCGCGCGCGCTTTGCTCGCCCTCGGGCGTGACGCTCACCAGCCGGATGGAGAAGCGGTTGCCCCGGAGCGCCCCCCGCCTGAGCTTGGCGCGGCCCCGGGCCGCCTGGAGGACGCGAAGGCCCTCCCCCGGCTCCGCCCCGGCCAGGCGCGCCTCGGCGTCGCTCCCGCAGCGGAGCGAGATCCACTGGCGCGCCACGGCGCGGGCGTCCTTGAGGCCGGCGTAGCCCGCCTCGCCCTCGGGGACCCCGGCCAGGCGGGCCAGGCGGCGCACGGCCTCGAGCGTCGGCAGGCCCCGCTTCTCTATCCACAGATACAGATGGTCGCCCGCGCCCCCGGGCGGGGCGAGGGGGATCTCCTCGACCTCGAAGTCCCCGGGCGCCGGCCGGCCGCCCTCCGGGACGCCCCCGCAGCCGGGGATTCCCGGGGTGAGGTAGGCGCCGCGGACCTCATGCTCGCTCTCGCGCATCGCGGGCATTATACCGGGCGGGGGATTGGAGGCCAGCCGGGGGGGGGCGCGGACGGCATGGGCCTTCGCAGGGGCGGTTCGCGAACCGCCCCCGCGGATGCAAACGCGCCCTTCCTGAATCCCGGGTTTCGATTGCGGATTTGGGGGATCGGCGCTAGCTTTCAGGCGCCTCTTTTCCCGCGCGCGAGCCGAGGAGCGAACCCATGGGCGGCCTGTTCGACCGGACCACCCTCGGGCTGGCCGCCATCGCGGCGGTCCTCTACTTCCTGCTCTACCGCCGGACGGGCTTCTTTCCCCTGGGGACGGCCGGGAAGGGCGCCCAGCTCATGGCGGCCCTCCTCCCCCGGATGGTGCTCGGCATCCTGGTGGGGGTGGCGGTGGCGGAACTCCTCCCGCGGGAGGTGATCGAGGGCTGGCTCTCGGATCGCTCGGGCTGGCGCGGCCACGCCATCGGCTGGACGGCCGGGATCGTGGCCCCCATCGGGATGCCCTACGTCCTCTACCCTCTCGCGGCGGGGCTCATGGCGGGGGGCGCGGGGGTGGGGCCCATCGTCACCTTCCTGACCGCCTCGGCGCTCTTCGGCCCCATCCGGGTCATCACCTTCGAGCTGCCCATCCTGGGGGGCGGGTTCTTCGCCCTGCGGCTGCTGTGCGTCTTCTGGATGCCCCCGGTGGCGGGCTACCTCGCCCAGGGGCTGGCGCGCTTCGTGCGCTGACCCATTCTCGCTTAGGAGCGGAACGCTATGGACTGGAACTCGTGGGCCGGAATCGCCGCCATCGCCGGCTTCGTCGCCGTCGCCGCCCTCTTCCGGCGCTGGAACACCGACCGGAAGATGAAGCCCCTGCGCGCGGTGTTCGACGGGGGCCAGTACGAGCGCAAGGGCATCGGGCTGGGCGAGACCCGCTACGTCGGCCGCTACAACGGCCGCCGCGCCGTCATCAACTACGATCCTCCTTCCCCCGGCAAGGAGGGGATGCTCTCCCTCGAGCTCGCCTGCCGCATCCCCTGGAGCTTCTACGTCCGCGTTTTGAAAAAGCAGCGCCTCATGGGCTGGATGGCCAAGAGCGGCCAGAAGCTCGAGCTGAACGACCCCGCCCTCGATGCCCGGCTCGCCCTCCACTCCGACACCCCCGGGCCCGCGCTGCGCTGGTTCAACGACCCCGAGGTGAAGGCCCTCGTCGCCCGCTGGATCACCGAGGAGGACGCCGTCTTCATCGCCCAGCGCGAGAGCAACGATCTCAAGGAGCGCGCCCTCGTCGTCCAGTACTCCTACATGATCCCGCTGCGCACCGAGGAGAACATGCGCCTCCTCCTCAACCGGCTCGAATGGCTCGCCCTGAAGGCCGAGGCGGCGGGGTAGGCGAGAGTGCGGGCTTTCTTCCCGGCGGGAGCGGACTCGATGGGCTGGGACTGGACCTCGCCCGAGGACCTTCTCCTCTTCCTCGGCCTGATGATCGCCTTGATCTTCTTCCGCGCCTGGAACACGAACCGCAAGATGCGGCGCCTGCGCGGCCTCTTCGACGGCGGCCGGTACGAGCGCAAGGGGACCGGGATCATCGCCACCCGCTACATCGGCCGCTTCCGCGGCCGGCGGGCCGTCCTCTCCTTCGACCCCCCGGGCTGGGGCCGGCCCGGCAACTTCGACATCGAGGTCGCCTGCCGCGCCCCCTGGGGCTTCTACGCCCGCACCCTCCTCCGGGAGAAGATCGCCGGCTGGTACAGCGGCGCCGGCCGGGAGGCGGACCCCGGCGACCCCGAACTCAAGGGCAAGCTCGCCTTCCACTCCGACACCCCCGGCGCCCTCGCGAAATGGCTCGGCGAGCCCGAGGTCCGGGCCCTCGTCACCGGCTGGCTCCTCGGCGGGGATGCCGTCTTCCTCGCCCTGCGCGAGAGCCGCGACCTCAAGGAGCGCGCCCTCCTCGCCGCCTACATCACCCGGCTCCCCGCCCGGACCGAGGCAGAGGTGCGCCCCCTCCTCGAGCGGCTGGCCCGGCTGGCGGAAAGAGCGGAGGGGGTGGGGTAAACTGTATATCCCTACACTTTCGGCCGTTCATTTATTGGGCGAAACCAATCATATTGACAAAATTTCGACCACTGTTCATATTGCATATGGGACTGGGGGCTGTTCCCGGTCGGCGGCTGGCTCCGGTGTAAATCGGGGCCTTTCGCTTTCTTAGGGGAACACTTTTAGGCCCCATCCATTCACAACCCCGCTTGGACTCCGGCGAAATTTGGTTTCGATAATTTCGTAGGCCCGATTAGCTTGCGCACGGTTCAGCACGTGGCGCCCAATGGGCCGGACCGTTAGGTCTGCCAATTGCAGGCCTGTTGAGTTAACCCGCTTGTCAGCAAAGACAATCTCAAAGCCTGGCATCGCACCCCATTGGTTGTCATCGTCACGAACGCGCCGAAAAGCCAATTCCAGGGCGTCGTCTTCGCCGTGGCCTCGCTTTTCCACGACAATGTGTGTTTTCTTGAGGTGCTGGCCCCTGTCTCTCAAAAATGCATACGCCCGTTCCATGCAGAATTTGAGGGCGATTTCGTATGGATTGTCGGGATGTCGGTACCGGCCTGTCAGTCTCTGCTTGTCAATCACGGCCGCGATGATGGTGAAGTCCGCCGAACGAATAATTTCGTTGAGCCCGTCCATAAAAACAACTCGTTTGCTTTCGCTTTTCAGAAAAACAAATGGGGGTTTCTGCTTCCGCATGTCATGCTCGTGCAAGACGACCAGATCATGTCCGAAATGCTGGAACTTGAATTTCTGCACCGCCGGCACGACAGCCGTGAGGTAATGGTCTTTCCGGAAAATGCAGAAATCCAAAACGAATATGGGAAAATCCCGGTCGACAGCATCCAAGCTATGGTCGCCGCTCTCGTCCGCATAAATGATGAACTCGCCAAAGTTCATCATGCCCCCCCTCACCCCCTCTTCGGCACCACAATCGGCAGATCCTCCCTGTCCCCCCACTCCTTCCAGGAGCCGAGGTAGTTGCGCACCCGGGGGTAGCCCAGGAGCCGGTAGACCAAGTAGGCGTGGGCGGAGCGGTAGCCGCCCTGGCAGAGGGGAACGATCTCCTTGTCGGGGGTGAAACCCCGGGGCTCGAGGAGGGCGCGCAGCTCGGCGGCGGGCTTCAGGGCGCCGTCCTTGGCGATGAACTGGGTCCACTCCAGGTGCCCGGAGCCGGGGATGGCGCCGCCCCGCTTGGCGCGCACGTTCTCGGCGTACCACTCGCCGTCCGAGCGGGTGTCGTGGACGCGCACCCCCGTGTCGCCCAGGTGCTCCAAGATGTACTGGGCGCTCGCCAGGCGGCCCTCGACGGGGGGCTTGAGGTGGCTGGCGAAGCTGGTGCGGAGGATGGCCCGCTCGCCCGAGGGGGCGTCGAAGGCGGTCTGGGCCATGGGCCAGGCGTCCCGGGTGAGGGGATGGCCGGCGGCCTTCCAGGCGTCCAGGCCCCCGTCCAGCACGTGCACGTCCTCGTGGCCCAGGTACTCGAGGAACCAGAAGCCCCTCGCCGAGCGGAAGCCCGTGTTCTCCTGGTAGAAGACGACTGTCTTGCCGTAGTCCACCCCGCGGATCTCCATCAGGTAGGCGAGCATCCAGGTGAAGGCGGCGAGGGGCCCGGGCCGGGTGTCGTTGAGCGAGATGCCGTAGATGTCGAGGTGGGCCGCGCCCTCGATGTGCCCGGCGCAGAAGTCGGGCGCGGGGCGGGTGTCGATGAGGACGAGGCCGGGGCCCTTCCGGGCGCCGATGCGCTCGCGCAGCCGCTCGGGGGTCCAGGCCAGATCGGGGTTGGCGTAGCTTTTGTCCGCCATTTCGAGCGCCTCCGGTGGGGGCCGTTGTAGGGGCGACCGGCCGGTCGCCCCTGCGGAAACATTTCGATACCTCCAGTGAACAAACACGAGGGGCGGGTTTGAAACCCGCCCCTACAGAATCTCTCGCCCCGGGGAAAAACGCTACGCCACCCTCTCCCTCTGGGAGAGGGTAGGGTGAGGGCAAGAACCACCGGGCAAAGAGATTTCCCCCTCACCCCAGCCCTCTCCCAAGGGGGAGAGGGAGCAAAACGCGACAAGGAGAATTCTATCCCTTGGGCGCGTCCTTGGCGCAGCGGAAGCCGTAAGCGGGGAGCCTGCGGTCCGGGAGGTCGCCGGTGCGGCTGGTGGCGGACATGGCCCACCGGCCGTTCACCCAGGAGCCGCCCCGCAGGGTGCGGTAGGTCTTGCCGTTCCGGGCGACGGGCCGCCCCTCGCCGGGGGCGCGGTGGAAGGGGTCCTCCACCCATTCCCAGACGTTGCCCGCGAGGTCCTCCACCCCGTGGAGGCTCGCGCCGTCGGGCCGGCGCCCCACCGACTTGGGCCCGCCCGCGTTGGGCACGAGGCCGAAGACCACGTTGCGGTCCTCGAACTTGTTGCCCCAGGGATAGAGCCGGCCCTCGGCGCCCGCCCGGGCGGCGTACTCCCACTCGGCCTCGGTGGGGAGGCGCTTGCCCGCCCACCGGCAGAAGGCGCGCGCCTCCTCCCAGGTCACCCCCACGACGGGCAGGGCGTGGCCCGCGAAGCGCGGGGCGTTCCAGAAGGGGGGCTCCCCGGCGGGGGTGGCCCGCACGAAGTCGCCGTACTGGGCGTTCGTCACCTCGAGCTTGTCGAGGTAGAAGCTCTTCACCTTCGTCTTGGGCCCGCCCCGGCGGCCCGGGGGGGCGCCCATCTCGAACTCCCCTCCCGGGATGAGGGCCATGTTGCCGGTGTTGTCCGCCGGGGCGGCCGCGGGCGGCGCCTCGGGCTTCTCCTCGGGCCCCTCGCCCGAGCCCGGGACGCGCGCCTGGAGCGAGGGCTCCCAGAAGGAGGCCTCGCCCGGCCGCCCGGCTGCAGCGGGCCGGGGCGCGGGGAGCCCGCGCCGGGCGAGCTCGCGCAGCCGGTCGTCGATGTTCGCGAGCTCGGGCCAGCGGCGCCGGTCGAGCGAGCCCAGGAGCTCGCGGGCCCTCACCCGGTCGCCGTAGCGGTAGTAGAGATAGCCCAACCCGCGCCGGGCGCTGCCGTCCCCGGGGAAGAGCTCGTGGGCGCGCAGGAAAAGGGGGAAGGCCTGGTCGGGCCGGTCGGTGTCGTAGAGGGTCCAGCCGAGGCCGGTCAGGGCGTGAAGGTAGCCCGGCGCGAGGCGCAGCGCGGCGAGGAAGTCGCGCTCGGCGGCCGCGAAGTTCTCGGTGCGGTAGGCGCGCTCGCCCCGGTCGCTGAGCTCCACGGCCTGGAGGGGGACCTCCGCCGCCGGCGCCTCCTGGCCCTCGGGCGCGCGGAGGGGCTCGGCGGCCCGGGGGGCGCGGGCGGCGGCCCGCCGCTCCTCCGGCGGGGCGGCGGCGCAGCCGGCGAGCAGGAGCCCGGCGAGCAGGAGGAGGGCGAGGCGGCGGCCCACGGCCTACTTCCCCTCCGGCACGGCGCCGTTCCCGTTCTCCTCGATGCGGCCGAGGGCGGCCACCTTGTCTCCCTCGTGGAGGTCGATGAGGCGCACCCCCTGGGTCGCGCGCCCGATGAGGCGCACGCCCTTGGCCGGGAGGCGGATCATCTGGCCCTTCGTGGTGACGAGCATGATCTCGTCCTCGTCCGCGACCCGGCGCACCCCCACGACGGGGCCGTTCTTCTGGGTCACCTTCATGTTGATGACGCCCTTGCCGCCCCGGTTCGTGACCCGGTAGTCGTCGACCGGGCTGCGCTTGCCGAAGCCCATCTCGGTGGCGGTCAGGATGACCTCGCCCGGGGCGACGATCTCCATGCCCACGACGTAGTCGCCCTTGCCCAGCGAGATGCCGCGCACGCCCCGCGCCGTGCGGCCCATGGGCCGCACCTTGGCCTCGGGGAAGCGCAGGGCCTTGCCCAGGCGCGTGCCGATGAAGACCTCGCGCGTGCCGTCGGTCTGGCCGACGCCGATGAGCTCGTCGCCCTGGTCGAGGGAGATGGCGATGATGCCCCCGGCCCTCGGGTGGCTGAAGGAGGTGAGCTCGACCTTCTTGAGGACGCCCTGCCGGGTGGCCATCACGATGTAGCGATCGGGCTCGAACTTCCGCACGGCCAGCACGGCCGAGACGCTCTCGCCCGGCCCGATCTGGAGGAGGTTCACGATGGCCTTGCCGCGCGCGGCGCGGCCGGCCTGCGGGATCTCGTGGACCTTGAGCCAGTGGCACCGGCCCTTGCTGGTGAAGATGAGGAGGTAGTCGTGCGTCGAGGCGATGAAGAGCGCCTCCACGAAGTCCTCCTCCTTCGTCCCCATGCCGATGACGCCCTTGCCCCCCCGGCGCTGGGAGCGGTAGAGGCTGATGGCGTTGCGCTTGATGTAGCCGGTGTTCGAGATCGTGACCGCCATGTCCTCCTCGACGATCATGTCCTCGAGGGAGATCTCGCCGGTCTCGTCCACGATCTCGGTGCGCCGCGGATCGGCGAACTTCTTCTTGATCTCCAGGATCTCGTCCTTGATGATCTGGGTCTGGAGGGCCCGCTCCACCAGCACGCGCCGCAGGTGGGCGATGGCCTTCTGGAGCTCGGCGTACTCCTCCTCGATCTTCTCGCGCTCGAGGCCCGTGAGGCGCTGGAGGCGCATCTCGAGGATGGCCTGGGCCTGGATCTGGGAGAGGCCGAAGTTCGCCATCAGCCCGTCGCGCGCGGCCTCGGCGGTGCGGCTCTTTCGGATGAGGGCGATGACGCGGTCGATCTTGTCGAGGGCGATGCGGTAGCCCTCGAGGATGTGGGCCCGCTCCTCGGCCTTGCGCAGCTCGTAGCGGCTGCGCCGGAGCACCACCTCGCGCCGGAAGCGCAGGAAGTGCACCATCATGTCCTGGATGCCCATTACGCGCGGCTGGTTGTTCACCAGCGCGAGGAGGATGACGCCGAAGGTCATCTGCATCTGGGTGTGCTTGTAGAGCTGGTTGAGCACGGCCCCGCCCACCGCGTCGCGCTTGAGCTCCATGACGATGCGCATGCCCTTGCGGTCGCTCTCGTCGCGGATGTCGGAGATCTCGCGGATCTTCTGGTCGCGCACCAGCTCGGCGATGCGCTCGATGAGGCGCGCCTTGTTGAGCGCGTAGGGGATCTCGGTGACGACGATGGTCTGCCGGCCGGTGCGGGCGTCCACCTCGAGCACCGCCTTGGCGCGGAGCTGGAGCTGGCCGCGCCCCGTGGCGTAGTAGTCGCGGATGCCCTTCTTCCCGTAGATGATGCCCCCCGTCGGGAAGTCCGGCCCGGGCATGGCCCTTAGGATTTTCTCGGGGGGCGTCTTCTCGTCGTCCAGGAGGAGGATGAGGGCGTCGACCAGCTCGCCCAGGTTGTGGGGCGGGATGTTGGTGGCCATGCCGACGGCGATGCCGGTCGAGCCGTTCAGCAGGAGGTTCGGCACGCGCGCGGGCAGAACGGCGGGCTCCGTCCGCGTGTTGTCGTAGTTGGGGACGAAGTCGACCGTCTCCTTGTCGATGTCGACGAGGAGGTTCTCGGCCAGCTCGGTCATGCGCGCCTCGGTGTAGCGCATGGCCGCGGGCGGGTCGCCGTCCACCGAGCCGAAGTTGCCCTGGCCGTCCACGAGCAGGGCGCGCAGGGAGAAGTCCTGCGCGAGCCGCGCGAGCGCCGGGTAGACCACGGCCTCGCCGTGCGGATGGTAGTTGCCGCTCACGTCGCCGCAGATCTTGGCGCACTTGCGGAAGGCCTTGGTGTGCGTGAGGCCCAAGTCGTGCAGGGTGGTGAGGATGCGCCGCTGCACGGGCTTCAGGCCGTCGCGCACGTCGGGAAGGGCGCGCGAGATGATGACGCTCATGGCATAGTCCATGAACGACGTGCTCATCTCTTGCTCGATGCTGACCGAACGGAGATTGTCCGCCATGCTCTCGCGATTCTCCATGGGGCGGCCCGGATCGGGGGACCGCCGGCTAGGCGCTTGCGCTCCGGCTGTGGGAGCTTCGGGCGGGATGCCGCCAGACCTTTATTTTACTATGAAATCGCCCAAAAATGCCATGAAAAACAACCACTTAAATGCGGCCCGGGGCGCCTCCGCGCGGCCCCGCCGCCCGGGAGGGACCATGCCGCCGAAACCCCGCTCCGGCCGCCCCCGCGCGCGGGCGCTCGCCGTCCTGCTCGCCCTCTTCCTCGGGCTGTCCGCCCCGGCCCGGCCCGCCCGGGCCCAGGACGTGATCGATCTGATGAGCCAGATGGAAAAGGCCTACCTGGCCCTGATCCAGCAGGTCCTCGTCCTGCCGATCCAGAACCTGGGCGACCCCCCCTTCGCCGACGCGGCCCAGACGGCGGCCCGCATCGCCCAGATCGCGGACGGGGTCGCCAAGTCCAACGCCTTCCCGGGCGACCAGGGCTTCCTCAAGCGGGCGGAGGAGGCCCGGGCCGCGGCCCGGGAGGCGGAGGCGGCCGCCCGGGAGAAGCATCTGGCCGGCGCGGCCGCGGCCCTTCTCAGGCTGCACGGCGCCTGCGCCGCCTGCCACAAGGACTTCAGGTTCTAGCGCGGAATCCAAGCGCGCTGTTCGCTCCGTGGGACGGCCTTCCCCTCTCCCTCCTTCCGAACCGGCGGGCCGGTTCGGGGATCCGAAAAGACGGGGAGAGGGGAGCAGAACCTGCCGAAGAACAGGCGCCTGGGTGAACGGCCTGTTCAGGCTTCGCATCCAGGCGCGCCCGCGCCTAGGCGTATCCTTTCTCCTTGAGGGCGGCCGCGATGAGGCCGGCCATCTCCCCGACCGTGTTGCGGCCGTTGTTGAGCACCAGGTCGTAGTGCTCGGGGGCGGCCGCGTCCTTGCCCGTGAAGTCCCGGACGAAGGCCTCCCGCGCCTCCTCCTCGCGCAGCGCGACGGCCTCGGCCTGGGGGAGGCCGATCCCCCGGGTGCGCGCGATCTTGCCGGCGCGCCAGCCGAGGGGCGCCACCAGCCGCACGTGGTAGCCCCGGGGCGCCTCCGCGCAGGCGATGACGCCGCCCCGGCCGAGCAGGATGACCCGGCCGGCATGGGCCAGCGCGAGGAGCGCCCGGACCAGGGTCTGGTAGGCCTGGTACTCCGTGGGCCGGTTGCCGAGGAGGACGCCCACCGTCTGCTCGATGAAGCCGCGCCGCTCCCGCGCCAGCGCCTCGACGAACTCGGCGGAGGCGCCCTTCTGGGCGGCGACGGCCTCGATGATGTCCTTCCCCATGACCACCCAGGGAGTGGGCCGGGCCGAGGCGGCGTTCAGCCGCGCGGCCAGCGCCTCGGCCAGGGGGGCGCCCTCGCACCCGTAGGCCCGGGAGACGGTGACGAAGGGCCCGGGCTGGACCGCCTTCTCCTCGCGGGGGCTGGCCGCGTGGGCGCGGGCCTGCCAGGTGAGAAAATTCTCGATGCTCGAGGGGAGGGGGCCAAAGGCCATGGCGCTGCTCCTCTGTGCCGTCCTCGCGGACGGGCGGGCCTGACCGTGGGCCGAGTGGGGTGACGCGGAAGGCCGGGCCGGCGCGAGGGCGCGGCGCCCGGGCTAGACGTCGAGGTTCTTGACCTCCGGGGCGTGCCGCTCGATGTACTCCTTGCGGGGCTCGACGGCGTCGCCCATCAGGGTGGAAAAGATGTCGACGCCGCCGATCAGGCCGGCATCCTCGGCGGACACCTGGAGGAGGATGCGCTTGGCCGGGTCCATCGTCGTCTCCCAGAGCTGCTCCGGGTTCATCTCCCCCAGGCCCTTGTAGCGCTGCACGGCGAGCCCCTTCTGCCCCAGGGCGCGGAAGCGCTCGAGGAGGTCCTCGCCCCGGTTCACGTCCGCCTCCTCCTCGCCCGCCTTGATGGTGAAGGGCGGCTCGCCCAGGCTGGAGAGCGCCACGTTGGCCGCGCGGATGCTCTTGAACTCGGGGGACTCGAGCAGGAAGGCGTCCACCCGGGTGACGAGCTCCCGGTCGGCCTGGCGGGTGCGGAAGAGGACACCGCGCAGCTCGCCCGTCTCCTCGTCCTTGCGGATCTGGGAAGAGGGCTCGCCGTCGCCGGGGTGCTCCTCCTTGAAGTAGCGCTTCACCATCTGCTCGATTTCCTTGAGGCCCTTTTCGTCGGAGAGTACGGCGGGCGAGAGGCCGTTGGGGACGATGCCGCTCTCGTCCGCCAGCAGGCGCACGATGCGCCCGTCCATGCCGCGCCGGGAGTAATGCGCCATGGCGGCCTCGGCGCCCGCCAAGTGGAGGAGAAGCTGGCGCAGGGCCTCGCCCTTCACCCCGGCGGAGGGGGAGTCCTTCTTCGCCTTGGGCGCCACTTTCGCCCTGTCGGCCTTCTGGCTCTTCTTGACGGCCCTCTTGTGCGGGACGCCGTTCCGCGAGGCGGCCACCTCGGCCTCCTCGATTGCGGCCGAGATGACGAAGTCCTCGTAGGAGCGGTCGTCGCGCAGGTAGAGCTCGGACTTCCCGCGCTTCACCTTGTAGAGGGGCGGCTGGGCGATGTAGAGGTGGCCCTGATCGACCAACTCCCGCATGTGGCGGAAGAAAAAGGTGAGGAGCAGGGTGCGGATGTGGGAGCCGTCCACGTCCGCGTCCGTCATGATCACAATCTTGTGGTAGCGGAGCTTCTTGAGATCGAAGTCCTCCTTGATGCCCGCGCCGATGGCCGTGATCATGGTGCGGATTTCCTCGTGCGTGAGCATCTTGTCGAGCCGCGCTTTCTCCACGTTGAGGATCTTTCCCTTCAGCGGGAGGATGGCCTGGAAGTTCCGGTCGCGGCCCTGCTTGGCCGAGCCGCCGGCGGACTCGCCCTCAACCAGGAAGAGCTCGCAGCGCGAGGGGTCGCGCTCGGAGCAGTCGGCCAGCTTGCCCGGGAGGGAGGCGCTGTCGAGCGCGCCCTTGCGCCGAGTGAGGTCGCGCGCCTTGCGGGCCGCCTCGCGCGCCTGGGCCGCGTTGACGGCCTTCTCGACGATCCGCCGGGCGACGGGCGGGTTCTCCTCGAAGTAGGAGCTCAGGCCCTCATTCACCACCTGCTCGACCAGGCCCTTCATCTCGGAGTTGCCCAGCTTGGCCTTGGTCTGGCCCTCGAACTGCGGGTCGGGCAGCTTGACGCTCAGGATGGCGGTGAGGCCCTCGCGCACGTCCTCGCCGCTGGGCGCGGGGTTGTTCTTGAGGAGGTTGTTCGCCTGGGCGTAGCGGTTGATGCTGCGCGTGAGGGCGCTGCGGAAGCCGATGAGGTGCGTGCCCCCCTCGACGGTGTTGATGTTGTTGGCGAAGGCGAAGAGCGTCTCGTTGTAGCCGTCGTTGTACTGGAGCGCCACTTCGATGATGGTGCCGTTGCGCTCGCCGCGGACGTAGACGGGCTTCTTGTGGATGGCCTCGCGCGAGCGGTTCAGGTGCTCGACGAACGAGACGATGCCGCCCTTGTATTGGTACTCCTCCTTCTTACCGGAGCGGGTGTCCTCCAGGGCGATCCTGAGGCCGCTGTTCAGGTAGGCCAGCTCGCGCAGCCGGGTCGAGAGCACGTCGAAGCTGAACTCGAGCGTCTCGAAGATCTGGGGGTCCGGCTTGAAGATGACCGTGGTGCCGCGCGACTGGATCTTGCCCTCGCGCTTGAGCGGGGCCTTCGGCACGCCGCGGGCGAAGGAGATCTTGTGGACGTGGCCGTCCCGGCGGATCTCGCAGTGCAGCCACTCGGAGAGGGCGTTCACGCACGAAACGCCTACGCCGTGGAGGCCGCCCGAGACCTTGTAGGCGCTGTGCTCGAACTTGCCGCCCGCGTGCAGCTTGGTGAGCACCACCTCGGCCGCCGAGACCTTCTCGGTGGGATGGATGTCCACCGGGATGCCGCGCCCGTTGTCGCGGACGGTGACGGAGCCGTCCTCGTTGATGGTGACCTCGATGGCGTCGCAGTGCCCCGCCATCGCCTCGTCGACGCTGTTGTCCACCACCTCGTATACCAGGTGGTGCAGCCCCGAGGGGCCGGTGCTGCCGATGTACATGGCGGGGCGCTTCCGGACGGCCTCGAGGCCCTCCAGGACGCGGATGTCCTTCGCCGCGTAGTCGGCGCTCGTGCGGGAGTTTTCGGCCTTCGTTTTCGCTGCCATTCCTCTCCTGCGTCCTTTCCGCGGGCAGGGCCCTAGCGGGGGCTGACGGCGCCCCTCTCGATGTAGAAGCACGCGGCGCCGGCGGCGCTCGCGCGCGCGCCGGGCCGTTCGGTCGAAGTGATGAATACCTGGGCGCCCATGGTTTCCAGGTGGCCGAGGACGCCCTCGCGCCGCCGCTCGTCCAGCTCGGAGCTGAGGTCGTCCAGGAGGACGATGGGCTCCTCCCCCCGCGCCCGGCGGAAGCTCTCGGCGGCCGCGAGGACCAGGGCCAGGGTCAGCAGGCGCTGCTCCCCCTGGGAGGCCGCGTCCCGGGCCCGCCGGGAGCCCAGCCGGATGCGGAAGTCATCGAGGTGCGGCCCCCACTGGGTCGTCCCCCGGCGCCGGTCCTCCGGCCCGAGGCGCGCCGCGCTCTCGCGGAGCACCGCCTCGGCCGCTTCCTCTGGGCTCCCCCCCGCCTTCGTCAGGCCCTCCCAGGTTTCGCCGGGAAGGCCCGCCCCCTCGGCCATGTAATCCACCTCGATCGTCCGGCCCAGCGAGGAGGCCAGGCTCGGCTCGAGGGCGGCCAAGTGTCCGCGGAGAGTACCCAAATAGCGCTGCCTGCGGGCAATGATCCGAGCGGCGGACTGCAGAAACCGGCGATCCCAAACCGGCAATATATCAGAGTTTCCGCCCCCTTTCAAAAGCCGGTTCCGCTCGGCGAGGAGGCGGTTGTACTCCCGGGAAGCGGCCAGATGGGCGGGCGCCTCGGAGGCCAGGGCGCGGTCGAAAAAGGCCCTCCGGATCGCCGGCCCTTCCTTGACGATCTGAAGGCTCTCCGGAAAGAAGACCGCCGTGTGGACCCGATCGAGGTAGTGCAGGAGATCGGCTTCCTCCTTCCCGTTCACCTTGTATTTTCGCTCCCCGCCCTGGACCGCCGCCTCGAGGCTCACCGGCCCCGCCTCCCCGGCCTCGCGGTGGAACTCCCCCCGGAGGTACATCCCCGGCTGGCCCTCCTCGATCATCCCCCGCCGCGACGCCCGTCGGAACGAGCGCAACCGGGTGAGAAAGTGGATGGCCTCGAGCAGGTTCGTCTTGCCCGAGCCGTTCGGCCCGTACAGGTAATTGAACGCCGGGGCCGGCTCGAAAGCGAGGGAGGCGTAGTTCCGGAAGTGGCGCAGGGCCAGCGACCTCAACCGCACGGGGCCTTCCTTAGTCCTTAAGGTTTTGTATATGAAGATCAAGATCAGGTAGAAGTAGAAGAGCCTGTGGAAATGTGGAGTCAGGCTCAAGATATTGATTTTTATTGTATTGGAAGAATCCCGCCTGTGCAAACCCCGGCAGGGATTCGTGGGGGGCGGGGAGGGGGCCGCCGGCAATCCCCAGCCGCAAGGCGTGGGTCATGGGTTTTCCACAGCCTTTCCCGGCGTCATACCGCGGCCTCCGCCTTCTCCTTGAGGAGCTGCACGGTGGCCGCGAACTCGGGGTCGCGGCGCGTCATCTCCCGGATCTTGTTGGTGGAGTGGATGACGGTGGAATGGTCCTTCCCGCCGAAGCGGCGGCCGATCTCGGTCGTGGAGGCCCGGGAGAGCTCGCGGGCGAGGTACATGGCGATCTGGCGCGGGAGGGCGAAGGACTGGGAGCGGTTCTTGGACTTGATGTCCATCACGCGCACCTGGAAGTGCTCCGACACGATGCGCTGGATCTGGTCGATGCTCGCCGAGCGCGAGGGCTCGCGGATGATGCCCTTGAGCACCTCCTGGGCCATGGCGACGTCGATGTCCGCGCCGTGGAGCGAGGCGTGGAAGATGATCTTAATGAGGCAGCCCTCGAGCTCGCGGACGTTGGAGCGGGCGCGCTCGGCGATGTAGTGGGCCACCTCGGAGGGCAGGTTGAAGTTCTGCTCGGCCGCCTTCTTCTGGAGGATGGCCACCTTGGTCTCGAAATCCGGCGCGCCGATGTCGGCCGTCATGCCCCAGACGAAGCGCGTCTTGAGCCGCTCCTCGAGCCCGGGCGTGTCCTTGGGCATCTTGTCGCTGGTGATGATGATCTGCTTGCCCGACTCGTAGAGCGCGTTGAAGGTGAAGAAGAATTCCTCCTGGGTGCGCTCCTTGCCGGCGATGAACTGCACGTCGTCCACCAGGAAAACGTCGATTTTCCGGTACTTGCTGCGGAATTCCGCCATGCGGTTGTGCTGCAGCGAGGAGATGAGCTCGTTGATGAAGTTCTCGGAGGAGGTGTAGTGCACCCGCGCCTCGGGCCGGGCCTCGAGGACGCGGTGGGCGATGGCGTGGAGGAGGTGGGTCTTGCCCAGCCCGACGCCCCCGTAGAGGAAGAGCGGGTTGAGGCCGCGCCCCGGGGCCTCGGCCACCCGCAGCGCGCAGGCGTGGGCGAACTCGTTCGAGCCGCCGATGACGAAGGTGCCGAAGGTGTACTTCGGATTAAGGAAGTCCGGCTTGGCCGGAGGCGGGGCGGCGGCCGGCGGAACGGGCAAGGGCGCCGGGGCGGGCCGCGCGGCCGCCGGGTGGCCCCCGTTCATCGCGGCCACCCAGCGCAGGCCCAGGGCTCCGCTCCCTTCCTGGTGGAGGATGGATTCCACGAGGCCGCTGAAGCGCGACTTGAGGTTGTCGAGGGAGAACAGGTCGGGCGCCTCGACGACGAGGGCGCCGTCCTCGATGCGGACGGGCCGGGTGCCCGAGAACCAGCGCTGGAAGGCCTGGGGCGAAACCTCTTCCCGCACGCGCGCCAGGCACTTGCTCCACAGATCCTGCATGTAAGCGGCCACCACCAGGGAAAGAAGCCAAACCGGCGACTGATTGAAATCGCCCCGCGCGCGAAGCCCCTTCGGCCGGGCGATCCGAGGACGAGATTGGATATCGGGCGGGGAAAGATTTCCACAACCCAGATGCCTTTGGCAAGCTTTTTCCACAGCGCGCACGCAGAAACTTTGAAGGCGACTGATTTTGCTGTGGGTAAGTGGCCCGGGAGCGGCCGGGGAGGGGCTCCGGCCCGAATGGCCCCGGTTCTTGACAGGGGGGAGGCTCGGGGCTAAGGTAGGCGCGTTTTTCGGCGGCCAGAAACGGCCGGTTTTTGCGCCCCGGGGCCTCGGCCCGGCGGGGAAATGAGGCCCACGCGCAGTGAAACGGACATATCAGCCGAATCGGAACAAAAGGGTGAAGACCCACGGTTTCCGCCGGAGGATGAAGACCGCCGCCGGCCAAAACGTGATCCGGCGCCGCCGCGCCAAGGGGCGCAAGCGCCTGAGCGTCTCGGGCTGAGGCCGCCTTCGTCCCTCCGGGGGGGCGGGCCGTTGAGCCAGAAGTTCCGGCCGCAGATGCGGATCTGCCGGGGCGCGGACTTCGCGCTGATCCTGCGCAAAGGCCGGAAGCGGCGCAATACCCTGTTCACCCTCCATCTTCTTCCGACCGGCGGAATCGGCGTCCGCCTGGGGATTATCGCCTCGCGCAGCGCCGGGGACGCGGTGAGGCGCAACCGCGCCAAGCGCCTGTTGCGCGAGGCGTTCCGGCGGATGCGCGCCGGGCTGCCGCCCGGCCTGGACTTGGTGGCCGTGGCGAAGAAGCCCCTGGCGGAGGCGGACCTGAGCGATGTGGAAGGAGCCTTGCGGGACGCGCTGGGCCGGCACGGACGGTGAGGCGTGGCGCGGCTCCGTCGCCGGCCTCGTCGGTGGCGCCGCCATCATCCTGATCCGTGGCTATCAGCTGCTGATATCCCCTCTTCTGCCCGGGCATTGCCGCTTCGAGCCCACGTGCTCCCGGTACGCCATGGAGGCCTTCCGGCGCCATCCGCCCCACCGGGCCCTCTGGCTGGCCCTTCGCCGGATCGGCCGCTGCCATCCGTTCCACCCGGGCGGGGTCGACCCCGTCCCCTGATTTCGCGCAGGCGGAGAACCTGAATGGAACGCAACGCAATCATCGCCGCCGCGCTCTCGCTCGCGGTGCTTCTCGTCTGGCAGTACCTCGTCCTGCGGCCCGCCGAGGACCAGCGCGCCCGCGAGCGCCAGGCCCAGCAGCAGGCGGTCCAGAAGCCCAAGGAGGCGCCGCGGCCGGAGCCGCCCGTCCCGGCCGCGCCCCAGCCCCCGGCCGGGGCCAAGCCGGGCGAGCCCCTCGCCGCCGCGGAGAAGGAGCGGCGCGTCCGGGTGGACGTGGGGGTGGCCGTCTACGAGTTCACGAGCCGGGGCGCGGGCCTGACCTCGGCCGCGCTGAAGGACTATCCGACGAAGGAGAACAAGCCCGTCGAGCTCGCGCCGGGCGGGAGCCCCCGCCTGCGGCCCCTCTACTTCTGGGGCGGCCAGGCGGCCGAGCGGCTGAACGCCGCCACCTTCCGCGTGGAGGGAGAAGGCCTCCGGCTCGGCCCGGGGAATCCGTCCGGCGAGATCCGCTTCGTCTACCGCGCGGAGGATGGCCTCTCGGCCGTCAAGACGCTCACTTTCCACCACGGGCGCTACCACGCCGAGCTGCGGGTGAGGGTGGAGGGGGCGCAGGGCCCCATCGGGGTGGCCCTCGGCCCCGACATCGGGGGGAGCGACGGGAACACCTACGGCGGGGTGATCGAGGGCCCCATGAGCTACGTGGGGAAGAAGCTCCACTACGACTATCCCGAGGCCGGCAAGCCCGCCGCCCACAAGGGGGAGGTGCGCTGGGCGGCGCTCCAGTCCAAGCATTTCCTCATGGCTCTTGTGCCGCGCGCCGGGGCCCAGGACGTCGAGGCGCTCCTGCTGGGCCAGAAGGACGGGAAGAACGAGTACGCGGTCGTGCTCCCGCTCGCGGGCCAGGAGGCGCGGTTCGACTTCTACGCCGGCCCCAAGGAGCCGGAGCGGATGGCCGCCCTGAACGTGAGCCTGGAGGACTCCCTCGACTACGGCATCTTCTCCTTCATCGCCAAGCCGCTCATGATGGTGCTCCGGGCGTTCCACACGGTCTCGGGCAACTGGGGGGTGGCCATCATCCTGCTCACCGTGCTGGTGAAGATCATCTTCTACCCCCTCACCCACATGAGCATGAGGAACATGAAGGAGATGCAGAAGCTCCAGCCGCGCATGGAGCAGCTCCGCGAGCTCTACAAGGACGACCGGGCGAGGCTGAACGAGCAGGTCATGGCGCTGTACCGCGAACGTAAGGTGAACCCCATGATGGGGTGCCTGCCCATGATCATCCAGATCCCGGTCTTCTTCGGGCTTTACGAGGCCCTTCTGGTCTCGATCGAGCTGCGGCACGCGCCCTTCTTCGCCTGGGTGCAGGACCTCTCGGCGCCGGAACCCTGGCCCGTCTATACGGTACTGATGGGGCTCTCGATGTACCTCCAGCAGAAGATGTCGCCCGCCCCCGCCGACCCCGCCCAGGCCAAGATGATGATGTTCATGCCCGTCATCTTCACGGGCATGTTCGTTTATTATCCGGTGCCGGCGGGGCTTGTGATTTATTGGCTGGTGAACAACATTCTTTCCATCGCCCAGCAGTATTATGTGAACCGGAGCGTGAAGCCCCCGAGGCTGGCCGAGGAGAAGGGGTAAGGAAGTGGCCAAGAAACCGCAGCAGCGCGCGAGGCGGCCGCAGCCGCCGGCGAAGAGGGCCGGCTTCTCCCGCCGGGGGATCGCCGTGGCCGCCGTCCTGGCCGCGCTTCTCCTGGCCGGGCTCTGGGCTCAGTTCGGCGGCAAGGAGGCCCCGCCCCTCCCGCCCCCCCGGACGGCGGACGGGAGGGTGACGGTGCTGGAGTTCTCGGACTATGGCTGACCTTTCTGCGCTCAGGTGCAGGGTGCACTGGGAAGGCTGAAGCTGGAGTTCGCGGGCAAGATTGAGTTCCAGGCGCGGGACTTCCCCCTGCGGCCCCTCACCTTCCGCGCCGCGGAGGCGGTCCGCTGCGCGGGGGACCAGGGCAAGGGGGAGGAGATGCGCGGCATGGTCTTCTCGGGCCAGCCGGCCTGGGCCACGAGCCCGAGCCCGGATTCGGTCTGGACGGGCTACGCGCGGGGCCTCAACCTGGACCCGGAGAAGTGGGGGAGCTGCGTGCGCTCCGAGCGGCACCGCTCCGCCATCGAGGCGGACCACGAGCTGGGGGTCCGCATGGGCGTGAGCGCGACCCCGACGATCTTCATCGGCGGGCGCAAGATCGACGGGGCGGTGCCCTTCGAGACGCTCGCCGAGGCGGTGCGGGCCGGGCTGCAGGGAGCGCCGGCGGGGCGTTGAGCGGGCTCCTGGGCGCCCTGGCGCGGCCCTGGCCGGCGCTGGCGTTCCGGCTGGCCGTGGGCGGCTTCTTCGCGGCGGCTGGCCTGGGCAAGCTGGCCCGGCCGGCGGAGCTCTTCGCCGCCCAGATCCGCTCGTTCGGGCTCGTGCCCGAGGCGTGGGCGCTGCCGCTGGCCCGCGTCCTGCCGTGGGCCGAGCTCCTCTCCGGAGGGCTCCTGATCGCGGGGCTCTTCACGGGGGCCGCGGCGGCGGCGGTGGCGGTCCAGCTCGGGCTCTTCTCGGCCGTGCTGGGGATCGCGCTCGCCGCGGGGAAGGCCCCCGAGGACTGCGGCTGCCTGCCGGGCCTCTCGGAGTCCCCGGGGCAGGCGCTGGCGCGGGACGTTGCGATGCTTGCATGGGCCGCCCTGGCCGCCCCGGGGCTGCCCGGAAGGCTGTCGCTGGACGGGTGGATGTCCGGCGCAGAGAAGAAGGAGGATTAGCGTGATGAGTGGCCGCCGCAAGCGCGATTGGGACGAGCACGGGGGAGACGGCGAGCGCCGCAGCGAATCCCGCCGGGAGCGGCCCGACTTGGGCCCCCTGGCGCGGATGTCGGGGCGGGCCCTCCGGCGGCTGATCGAGCGGGTGGACATGGACACCCTGAGCCTCGCCCTCCGCTACGCGGAGGAGGCGCTGGTGCAGCGCGTCCTGCGGAACGTCTCCGCCCGGACGGCCGCCGCCCTTCGCGTGGAGATGGAGGACGGCCCCTCGGCCGCCCCCGAGGACTGCGTCGAGGCCCAGCAGGTGCTGCTGGACGTGGCGCACGACCTCGAGGAGCGCGGCGAGATCTCCTTCGAGGGCCCGGCGGACGACGCCCTGCCCCCGCTCGACCGCGAGCTCGAGCGCCGCATCGTGGCCTTCAGCCTCGCCGAGGCTGGCGCCCCGGACGTCATCGCCCTCGTGGCGGGCCTCTCGGGGCGCGGGCGCGAGCACGGCCTCGTCTCCCTGGAGCCCGCCCTGGAGCGGCTGCCCGAGGGGGTGCTGGCCGCCGGCCTGCGCATGGCGGTGGACCAGCTCGCCGTCGAGGAGATCGAGACCGTCCTCGGGCGGCAGATCGACGCCGCGGTCTACGCCATGGAGCGCAACTCCGAGATCGCGGTGGAGGGCGCGCTCTCCATCGTCGAGGGCGAGGACCAGGAGCGCACCCGCCAGCGGCTGGTCGCCTTCCTGCCCGAGGGCGAGGCCGACTTCCAGCGCATGCCCGAGGTGAGGCTCCCCCCCTCGGCCCAGGCGGCGAACGACATCATCCGCGCGAGCTGCGACCTGGCCGCCCTGGCCCGCCGCGAGGGCCTCGGCGCCCTCGAGGATCGCCTTGAGGAGCTCCCGCATCCCCTGCTGGCCCGGGGCGTCCGGCTGGCCCTCGACGGGAACGACCTCGACGAGATCGAGCGCATGCTCCGGCGGCGCAGCCGCAGCCGCGTCGAGCGCGAGCGGCGGAAGCTCGAGACCCTGCTGGAGGGGATCCTCCTCCTCCGCGAGGGCCGCGACCCCGCCTACATCCGCGAGGCGCTGGAAGGGTTCCTGGAAGAGAAGGCGTAGGGAGCCGCCGGGAACAGGCGAAAATTTTCTGTAGGGGCGGTTCGCGAGCCGCCCCTACATTCGCATCTGCGCGATCATTTCAGAGGGAACGCGATGACCGATCGGTCCTCCATCCGGGGGCAGGTGGCGGTGGTGACGGGGGGCGGCGCGGGCATCGGCCTGGCCGTGGTGGAGCGCTTCGCCTCGGAGGGCGCCAAGATCGCCGTCCTGGACTTCGACCCCGGGCGCGGGGCCGCCGCCGCGGAGAGGGCGAAGGAGGCGGGCGCCGAGGCCCTCTCCCTCCAGGCCGACGCGGGCTCCCGGGCCGACGCCGAGCGGGCCGCCCGGGAAGTGCTCTCCCGGTGGGGGCGGATCGACATCCTGGTGAACTGCGCGGGGGGCTTCACCCACACCGATACGCTCGAAGACCTCGCCGAGGCGGAGTGGGACCGCATCGTGGACTGGAACCTGAAGAGCGCCTACCTGTGCTCTCAACAGGCCGCCCCCGCCATGAAGAGGCAGGGCTACGGCCGCATCGTGAACATCTCCTCCCAGGCCGGGCGCGAGGGCGTCCTCGAGACCTCGCTCCCCTACAGCTCGGCCAAGGCGGGGGTGCTGGGCCTCACGCGCCGGCTCGCCGTCGAGCTCGCCCCCCACGGGGTCACCGTGAACGCGGTGGCGCCGGGCCTCGTGCTCTCCCCCCGCGTGGCCGAGCTGCACAAGGACCGCCTGCCCATGATCTACGCCCAGATCCCCATGCGGCGGGCCGGCGAGGCCGCCGAGATCGCCGACGCCGTCTGGTACCTCTCCACCCCCGGCGCCTCCTACATCACCGGCGTCACCATCGACGTGAACGGGGGCAGGTTCATGTGCTGAGGGGCGCCGCCGCATCCCGCGGCGGCGAAGCGGAAAGGGCGGCGGCATGGCCGGTTTCCAGCTGAGCCCCGGGCAGCTCGAGCGGGGCGGCGGCCCGTCCCTTCCGCCCCGCGAGTCCGTTCCGGGAGATCGGACATGAATCGCCCAGCCTCCCTCCTCGGACAGGTGGCGGTGGTGTCGGGGGGCACCGCGGGCATCGGCCTGGCCGCCGCGGAACGCCTCGCCGGAGAGGGGGCCCGGGTCGCCATGCTGGGCCGCGACCCCGAGCGGGGCGCCGCGGCCGAGGAGCGGGTCCGGCGGTCCTCTCCGGACGCCCTCTTCCTCCGGGCGGACGCGGCCAGCCGGGAAGACGTCCAGGCGGCCTTCGGCCAGATCACGGCCCGGTGGCCGAGGCTGGACATTCTGGTGAACTGCGCCGGGGGCTTCACCCGGGCCGACCCCTTGGAGGGCCTCGCCGAGGCGGAGTGGGACCGCATCGTGGACTGGAACCTCAAGAGCGCCTACCTCTGCGCCCAGCAGGCCGCCCCCACCATGAAAAAGGCGGGCTACGGGCGCATCGTCAACGTCTCCTCCGTCGCCGGGCGGGAGGGCGTCCTCGAGGCCTCCCTGGCCTACAGCGCCGCCAAGGCGGCGATGCAGGGCCTCACGCGCAGGCTCGCCGCCGAGCTCGCCCCCCACGGGGTCACCGTGAACGCCGTGGCCCCGGGCGTCGTCCTCAGCCGGCGGGCGGTGGAGGTCCACCGCCACCGGATGGAGAAGGTCCTGGCGGCCATCCCGATGGGCCGCACCGCCGAGGCCGAGGAGGTGGCGGACGCGATCTGGTACCTCGCCTCCCCCGGCGCCTCCTACATCACCGGCGTGACCATCGACGTGAACGGCGGGAGGTTCATGTGTTGAGGGGGGAAATAGCCTAAAGACAAACACGGCAGGATGTGAATGCGCAGGAATGAGGGGCGGTTTATCCCGCCCCTCTTAATTTCTCCGCCGCTTCCTCCGGGCTCACCTCCAGGATGTGCGCGCCCGCGCCGAGCTCCAGCCCCGCGATGTGGGTGAGGCGGGGGAGGATCTCGATATGCCAGGGGTGCGCCCGGGGGTCGGAGCCGTCCCGGCACTCGATGTGGAAGAGGACGTTCAGGGGCGGGTCGTCCAGCAGGGCCTTGAGGCGGCGGAGCTGGCGCGCGAGGGCGGCGCCCGCCGCGGCGAGGGCCTCCTCCGGGGCCTCGAGGCAGGAGGCTTGCGCGGGCCAGGGGAGGACGAGGGACTGGTAGGGGAGGCGCGAGGCGAAGGGGCAGAGGACGAGGGCGCCCTCCCCCGCCTCGACCACGCGCGCGCCGTGTCTCAATTCCTCCTCGGCCAGATGCGCGAGCAGGGGCTCGCCCCGCTCCTTGAAGAAGCGGGCCTCGTTCGCGCGGCGGCGCTCGATGTGGGGCGGGAGGACGGGCAGGCCCAGGAGCTGGATGTGGGAGTGGCCCATCGAGGCCCCGGCCTCGGCCCCGTGGTTCTTGAACAGGGCCACGGCGCGCACCGAGGGGTCCCGGAGGAAGGCCCGGGCGCGCCGTCGGATCGTGCGCAGGGCCTGGATGCTCTGGCCGTCCGGGAGGTCGGCCAGGCCCATCGTGTGCCCGGGCGAGTCCACGAGGACCTCGTGATATCCTCCCCCCGCGAGGGCCTCGAAGGGCGCCGCGCCCCGCTCTTGCAGGGGGCCGGGCGCGATCGCCTGGAACTTGTTGGGGACGCAGCGCAGCCGCCAGCCGGGGGAGTCCGGGGAAGTTCCATCCTCGCGGAGGGCGTCCGTCTCGGGGGGCGTCATGCCCTCCCGGCCCGGGCAAAAGGGGCACCCCGGATCGGGCGCGCCCGGGGTGGCGCGGCCCCTCCGGTGGCGCCCGGGCCTCCGGATGCGCTCGGGGGCGAGGAGCACCCAGGCCCCCGAGAGGGGGTCGTGCCTGAGCTCGGGCATGGGCTCCTCTCCTTTTCTCCCAGGGGCCGGCGCGGGGGATGGGATGGTAGCACAGGGGCGGGACACCATCGTGGCGCTCTCCTCGGGCCCGGGGCGCGGGGCCATCGCCGTGGTGCGCCTGAGCGGCCCGGGGACGCGGGGCGTGCTCTCCAAGGTTTTCCTCCCGAAGCCGAAGACCAAGAAGGCGCTCCCCGCGCGCAGGCTCGTGCTCGGCCGCTTCGTGGACGCGGAGGGCCGGGCCTTCGACGAGGGGATGGCCGCCTTCATGCCCGCGCCCGGCTCCTTCACCGGGGAGGACCTGGCGGAGCTCTACTGCCACGGGGGGCCGGCGATCCTGGAGGCGCTGATCGAGGCGGCGCGAACGGCGGGGGCGCGCCCGGCCGCGCCGGGGGAGTTCACCAAGCGCGCCTTCCTGGCCGGGAAGGTGGACCTCGTGCAGTCCGAGGCGGTGGCGGACCTCATCTGCGCCGAGACGCGCCGGGCGGCCCGGGCGGCGCTCCATCACCTGGAGGGCGGGCTCTCGCGGGAGCTCGAAAGCATCTGGGAGCGCATCGTGGAGGCGGGGGCGCACCTGGAAGCCGCCATCGACTTCCCGGAGGAGTTCGAGCCGGGGGCGGGGCCCTCGGTCTCGGGCGCCCCCATGGGCCAGGCGGAGCTCGGGGCGCTCTTCGGGCGCATCGAGGGCGATCTCCAAAAGCTGGAGGCGAGCTACCGCGCGGGGCGGGCGCTGCGCGAGGGGGCGCGGGTGGCCATCCTCGGGCGGCCGAACGCGGGAAAATCCACCCTCATCAACCGCCTGCTCGGGATGGAGCGGGCCATCGTGAGCCCCCTCCCCGGCACCACCCGGGACACGGTGGAGGAGGTGTGCGACATCGGCGGGGTGCCGGTGCGCCTCATCGACACGGCGGGCCTCCGGGAGACGGGGGACGCCATCGAGCGCGAGGGGGCGGAGCGGGCCCGGCGGGCGGCGGCGGGGGCGGACCTCCGCCTCCTCCTCCTGGATGCGTCGGCGGGGGAGGAAGAAGCCGGGTGGGCGCTCGCCGAGCGCGCGAGGCTGGAGGGCCCCTCCTTCCTCGTGGCGAACAAGATGGACCTCCCGGGGGCGGTTCTGCCGGAAGGCGCCCTGGCGGTATCCGCCCTCAAGGGGGACGGGATGGAGGGGCTGCGCGAGGCCATCGCCCAGGCCCTGGCCGGGGAGGCGGGGGAGGCCGGTTCGGGCCAGAGCCTCCTCACCCGGGAGCGCCACCGGGACCTCGTCGCCAGGTGCCGGGCCGCCGTGGGCCGGGCGAGGGAGGCGGCGCTCGGGGGCGTCTCGCCCGAGCTCGTGGCCGTGCATCTCAACGAGGCCCAGGCCGCCCTCGCAGAGCTTCTGGGGAGAAACTACGGCGAGGCGCTACTGGATCGGATTTTTGAGACGTTTTGTGTGGGGAAGTGAATGGGTATTTATAGTATTATAATTAATGGATTATTAATAGGGCCCGGACACTGTCATGGAGGAAACAATCGGTGGAGATTATTTGGGTGGCGGCTATCGATACCTGACAGCTCCTACCAGATGTAGGGGTTCACTGAGATAAATCCTCCAAGATATTTGAATATTCACACAGACTTAATTGTCGGGACCGCATAATAAAGTTTTTCTTTAAAATTTAATTATGATAGCGTATTAGTAAAGCAGCCGAAATTGCGGCTCGGATATCTCCCGCTTCCCCTCGCAAGCCTCGCGGCCATCTTCCAGGCCAAAGACAATCCCTGCGGTGGAAAACGAAAGGCTCAACGATGAATCCGGAAGATTTCAGGCAGGGAGCTCCTGGGCGCTTGGTGAAGACGCTGGACGGAGCCTGGGCGTTTGTTCCCGCCCCACTCCCCCCAAAGATTGACCTTTCCCTTGAGCTTATGACAGCGGTGGGGGAGGCGCGAGGGGCGCTGGGCGAGTTGGCGGGGGTGGGACGTTCCCTGCCTAATCCTCATCTTCTCATTCAGCCGTTCTCTAGGAAGGAAGCGGAAGCCTCGAGCCGGATTGAAGGCACGGAAACCGATCTCGGCGAATTGTTTGTCCACGAGGTGGATCCTGCCCGCCGACCAGAGCGCGCGGACATCCGGAGAGAAGTGCTGAATTACGTCAGGGCTCTCGAAGCGGGCTTGAGCAGCGATCTGCCCGTGAGCCTTCGGCTCGTGAAGGAAATGCATTCCGTCTTGATGGAGGGAGTGAGAGGCCAGAACAAAGCGCCAGGAGATTTCCGCCGCGTCCAGAATCGAATCGGCGGCACCTCGAACCTTGATGCGAAATATGTTCCCCCGCCCGTTCCCGAAATGGAGAGTTGCATCTCGGATTGGGAGAAATTCCTGCATGCGGAATCCTCCTTGTCGCCGTTGATGCGCTTGGCAATGATCCATTATCAGTTCGAGGCGATCCATCCGTTCGTCGACGGGAACGGACGGATTGGAAGGCTGCTGCTCCCGCTTCTGTTATGCAGATGGCAGATACTTCCGCTTCCGTTGCTTTATTTGAGCGCCTACTTCGAGAGGCACCGCAGCCAGTATTACGATTTGCTGTCAGCGGTAAGCCAGCGCGGAGAATGGCCCGGCTGGCTGAAATTTTTCTTGCATGCCGTGGAAGTGCAGGCAAAAGACGCCGCTAGGCGCGCGAAGAAGCTTATGGACAAAAAAGAAGAATACCGTCAGAGGGCGCAGATCAAGGGTTCGACGACGGCACTTCGTTTGGTGGATGAATTGATCGCCCAGCCCGCTTGCCATACGAAGAAAGCCATGGAGAAGCTGGATATCACCATGCCGACAGCTCTCCGGGCGATTGATACGCTGGAGCGGGCGGGGATATTGAGGGAGATCACGGGCAGGCAGAAAAACCGCGTTTGGGTCGCCACGGAGATTCTCGAAATCTTGCAGGCGGAGGACAGCCCCTAGAGCATCGAGGCAACCGTTCTGGTTGCCAGGTGTTGGTGCTCCCCCCCCCTCACTCCGGCAGCACGATGCTCCCGTCCTCCTTCATCCCGAAGCCCGGGTTCCAGGCCACCTCCCACGGAAAGCCGTCCGGGTCGGCGAAATAGCCGGAGTAACCGCCCCAGAAGGCCGTCTGCGCGGGCTTGAGGAGCGTGGCGCCGGCCGCCACGGCCTCGTCCAGGACGGCGTCCACCTCTTCCTCCGTCCGGGCGTTGTAGGCGAGCGAGACCCCGCGGAAGCCGCCCCCCTCGGGAGATACCCGCGCGTCCTTGGCCAGCTCGCCGCGCGGGAAGAGGGCCAGGGCCATCCCGCCCGCCTGGAAGAAGACGACGCCCTCGGCGCCCTTCATGGATCGCTTCCACCCCAGCCGCTCGTAGAACGCCCGGCTCCTCTCCAGATCGGCCACGCCCAGGGTGATCAAGCTGAGCCGCTGCTCCATCTCTCACTCCTTCCGTGACAAGGAGACGCCAGTATATCGCGCCGGTGCGGGGGCGAGGTCCTTTATCCAAAGGCGCGCATTGACAGGGCGGAGGCCCTTGGGGGAAAACGCGCCCAGGATGAAATTCGCATGATGGAAAAATCCTGGAGCGGATAGTGAGCGCGGGTTACGACGTCATCGTGGTGGGGGCGGGGCACGCCGGGTGCGAGGCGGCGCTCGCCTCCGCCCGCATGGGGGCGCGGACCCTTCTCCTCACCATGAACCTGGACACGGTGGGCCTCATGTCCTGCAACCCGGCCATCGGGGGGCTGGCCAAGGGCGTCCTGGTGCGCGAGGTGGACGCCCTGGGCGGGGAGATGGCGCGTGCCATCGACGCGACGGGCATCCAGTTCCGGATGCTGAACACGAGCAAGGGTCCGGCCGTCCAGGCCCTCCGGGCCCAGGCCGACAAGCAGGCCTACCGCCTCTACATGAAGCGCGCGGTGGAGCAGCAGCCGGGGCTCCACCTGAAGCAGGGGATGCTCCGGCGGCTTCTCATTGAAAATGGCCGAGTTGTGGGCGTAGAGACCCTCCTGCGCGAAGAGTTCCGGGCCCGGGCGGTGGTGCTGACGCCCGGCACCTTCACCCGGGGGCTCCTCCACTACGGGGACCGCAAGGTCGAGGGGGGCCGGGCCGGGGAGGGCGCGAGCCACGGCCTGACCGAACAGCTCACCGGGATGGGCTTCCGGGTGGGGCGCCTGAAGACCGGCACGCCTCCCCGCTTGGACGGGAAAACCATTGATTATTCAGAGCTTGCGATCCAGCTTGGGGACGAGCCGCCCATCCCCTTCTCCTACCGGACCGAGGCCCTTACCCAGCCCCAGATGCCCTGCTGGATCACCTGGACGAACCCCGAGACCCACGCCGTCATCCGGGCCAACCTGGACCGGGCCCCCATGTACAACGGCCAGATCGAGGGCACGGGGGTGCGCTACTGCCCGAGCATCGAGGACAAGGTGATGCGCTTCGCGGCCAAGGAGGCGCACCAGATCTTCCTCGAGCCCGAGGGCCGCGAGACCTGCGAGATCTACGTGAACGGCATCTCGACCAGCCTCCCGGCCGAGGTGCAGCTCCAGCTGGTGCGCACCATCAAGGGCCTGGAGCGGGCCGAGATGATGCGGGCGGGCTACGCCGTGGAGTACGACTTCGTGGACCCGACCGAGCTCCATCCCAGCCTCATGACCAAGCGGGCGCCGGGGCTCTTCCACGCCGGCCAGATGAACGGCACCACCGGCTACGAGGAGGCCGCCGCCCAGGGCCTGATGGCGGGGATCAACGCGGTCCGCTTCGGCCGGGGGGAGGAGCCCGTCGTGCTCGGCCGGGAGGAGGCCTACATCGGGGTGCTGATCGACGACCTCGTGACCAAGGGGACCACGGAGCCCTACCGGATGTTCACCAGCCGGGCCGAGCACCGCCTCCTCCTCCGCCACGACAACGCCGACCACAGGCTCCTCCCGCTGGGCCACAGGTTAGGTTCGGCGGACGCAGAGACTTGGCGGAGATTTGGCGATAGACAATTGAAATCAAAAGAGTTTCTGGATTACGTCGAATCCCGCCCGCTCGTCCTCAAGCCTGAAGTCCTGGCCGCGCTGGAGACCATTGGAGCCCCCTCTCCCCGGAAGCCCCTCACCCTGGGAAGCTTCCTGCGCCGCCCGGATGCCGATCCCGCCCTCGCCGCCCGGCTGGACGCCCTCCAGGGGGGACGATTCGGGGAGCTTTGGGAGGGACTGGATCGGGAGTCGCGCCGGTTCGTCCTGGCCGAGGTGAAATACAAGGAATACCTCGAGCGGGAGGCCCAGCAGGTGGCCGTTCTGCGGGCGGCGGACCGGGTTCGCATCCCGGAGGAGCTCCGCTACGCCGAGGTTTCCCATCTCACCGCGGAGGTCCGCCAGCGCCTGGAAGAAGTCCGTCCCCGGACCCTGGGCCAGGCCAGCCGCATCTCGGGGGTGACCCCCGCCGCCATCGCCGTCCTGGAGGTTCATCTGCGGCGGGGGCAGGACAAGAATGGGGGTTCCGCCGCCGTGTAGGGGCGCACGGCCGTGCGCCCCTACGGGTCGAATTTCCCGGCGTTTTCCGTTCCACGTGAAACAAAATCCTCCCTTTTCCGTAAAATCCAGCGTTCCACGTGGAACCCGCCTTGAATTTCCCTCCGGGCTGTGCCAGTCTCTCCGAAACGTTTCGGCATTCCTTTAAGGCGATCCCTCGGCCATGAATGACCCTGTCTCGGCACCCGCCCCTCCGATTCATTCGGCGCCTGCCCCGGCCGAGCCCTCGGACGGGTGCCGGGTGGTGGCCATCGTGAACCAGAAGGGCGGGGTGGGGAAGACCACCACAGCGGTGAACCTGGCCGCCTGCCTGGCCGTGGCGGAGGAGCCCACCCTCCTGGTGGACCTGGACCCCCAGTCGAACGCTACGAGTGCTTTCGGATTTCATTCGCCTGGACCCGCCCTTTACCGCGCCCTCGTCCTTCGGGAGCCGCTGCGGGAGGGGTCGATTCAACATATTGATATAAAAGGACTTAAATTGCTCCCGTCCTCCATGGACTTGGCCGGGGCGGAGGTGGAGCTGGCGGACCTGTCCGACCGGGCGAACCGCCTGCGGGAGGCCATCGCCCCCCTCCGGAGCCGGTTCCGCTTCATCCTCATCGACTGCCCACCCTCGCTCGGTTTCCTCACCCTGAACGGGCTGCGCGCGGCGGACGAGATCCTCATTCCCCTCCAGGCCGAGTATTTCGCCCTCGAGGGCCTGGCCCGGCTGATGAAGACGGTCGAGCGCATCCGGGCCGGCGTCCATCCGGGCCTCAAGACGGGCGGGATCGTCCTCACCATGTACGACGCGCGCACCAATCTCTCGCGCCAGGTGGCGGAGGAACTGCGCAGCCACCTGCCGGACCTCGTCTACCGGGTGGCCATCCCCCGGAGCGTGCGGCTGGCCGAGGCCCCCAGCCACGGCAAGCCCATCATCTCCTACGACATCTCCTCCCCGGGGGCGCAGGCCTACCTCGCCCTGGCCGGGGAGTTCCTGGCCCGCTGCGGCCGAAAGCCGAGGGGATAAGCCATGGCGCTCGCGCGCAAGAAGGCCTTGGGCCGCGGCCTGGACGCCCTGCTCGCCGAGGAGTCCGCCGCCCCCGCCGCCGCGGAGGAGGCGCCCGTCCCCGCATCCGAGCCGGGCGAAGGGAAGCTCTTCGCCATCTCCCCGGACCGCCTCCGGCCCGGCGTCCACCAGCCCCGCACCGACTTCGACGAGGAGGACCTGGCCGAGCTGGCCGAGTCGGTGCGCGCCCACGGCATCCTCCAGCCCATCCTCGTGCGGCGGCTGCCGAACGGGGACTTCGAGATCGTGGCGGGCGAGCGGCGATGGCGCGCGGCGCGCCTCGCGGGCCTGGCCGAGGTGCCCGTCCTCGCCATCGAGGCGGCGGGCGGACGGGCGCTCGAGATCGCCATCATCGAGAACGTGCAGCGCTCCGACCTCAACCCGATGGAGGAGGCCTCCGCCTTCCAGAGCATGGTGGAGCGCCTCGGCCTTACCCAGGAGGAGGTGGCCGCGCGCGTCGGGAAGGAGCGCTCCACGGTGGCGAACTACATCCGCCTGCTGCGCCTGCCCGCGGCGGTACAGGAGATCGTGGCGGCGGGGGACCTGTCGATGGGCCACGCCCGCGCGCTGCTCTCGCTGCGCACGGAGGAGGAGATGACGGCCTTCGCACGGGCGGCCGCGCGCAGCGGGCTTTCGGTGCGCCAGCTCGAGGGGCGGATCCGCAAGCTGCTTGCGGGGCCTCCCGCCGCGAGAGCACAATACGAGCGTCCCCCCGCGGACGAAGGGCCGGACGGGCCGCAGGCGGTCTTCATCCGCGACATCGCCGCCCGCCTCCGCGCCTCCCTGGGGACGAAGGTGACGATCCAGGGCGACGAGAAGCGCGGCCGGATCCTCATCGAGTACTACTCTTCCGAGGTCCTCGAGGGGCTGGCCGACCGGCTCTCCTGAGCCGGGCGCCGAGGGGGGCTTCCATGGGCGCAGGAGGATGGTGGATGAGCCGCAACTCGAAGAACTACGAGAAGACCATCCGGGCCTTCCTCGGGGAGGGCACCGAGTTCAAGGGCGTGATCACCTTCGAGGGCACGGTGCGGGTGGACGGCGTGCTCGAGGGCGAGGTGATAACGGAGGACACCTTCATCATCGGCGCGGCCGCGCGGGTGAAGGCCACGGTGCGGGCGGGCGTCGTGATCATCATGGGGAAGACCGAGGGCCGGATCGAGGCCAAGGAACGGTGCGAGATCCGAGCCGGCAGCCACGTGAAGGGAGAGGTCCACACCCCGAGCATCTACATCGAGGAGGGCGCCGTCTTCGAGGGCGTCTGCCACATGACGGGGGAGGGCGAGGCCGCCAAGCGGCTGGCCGCCGCCGCCCCGAAGGAAGGCTGATTTTGCGCTCCCACTTCTCTCTTGCCGCCGCCCTCCTCGCCGCCTCGCTTGCGGCGGGCTGCGGCTCCTTCTCGCCCCGCCAGGCCATGAGCGGCCGCGACATGAGCGTTGAGCACCAGCCCCCCGCCGGGAGCGCCGCCTTCCGGGGGCTGGCGCTCGAGAAGACGCCCTCCATCGTGGTGCTCAAGATCGACGGCGATGATGTGCGTTCCAACATGGAGAGCGTTTCCCAGGCCCTCGTGTCCAGGGGATACCTGGTGCGAAATTATTCGGCGACCCTCGACGAGCTGACCAAGGCCGGGCTCCTGCACAGCCGCTCGCTGGACCCGGAGGCCCTCCGCAAGGCCTCCCAGATCTTCAAGGAGGAGGCCGCGGTCGCGGGCACGCTGGAGGTTTCCCAGCTCGAGCCGCTGCGGGCCCGGCTCAGCCTGTCGTGGATCGACCTCAGGACGCTGAAGACCCTCTGGACGGCCAAGGCCGACTATTCCGGCTACGCGATCGGAGGGCGCAACCGGTTCGAGGCCGCCGTGCGCGACATGATAGAGAGGGCGCTCGCCCCGCTTCCCCCCGCGAGGCCCTGAGGCATCGGGATCATGGGAGGCCGTTCGGCGCTCGCGGTCTGCGCGGGCTTTCTCTTCTGGGTCGGGCTCGCCTATTTCTACTACGTGCAGGACCTGGGCGGGGCCATCGTGCTCGCCCTTTCGTTCGTGGCGGCGGTGGCCGTCTATAGCTGGATGCGCCGCCGCCCTAGGCGCACCCCGCGCCCCAAGTCGGACCTCCCCGACTTCAAGTTCGACAACGTGACGCCCAAGGACTTCGAGTGAGAGCGCGGGGCTTCCCCGCGCCGGCCGCGCTGGCGCTCGCCTTGCTGGCGGCGTGGGGATGCGGCGGCGCCCGCCCCGAACCCTCCCTGCCCACGGCCCCGGCCGGGGTGATCCGCGACCCGGCGCCGATGGTCCTGGTCCCGGCCGGGCCCTTCCTGCGCGGTTCCCCGGCGCCCACCCCGCCGGAGAAGGACGACGCCCCCGCCCGCCCCATCCAGCTCGGCGCCTTCCGCGTCGACCGGGCCGAGGTCACCAACGCCGCCTACGCGCGCTTCGTCGAGGCCACCGGGCGCCGCCCGCCCCAGTGGGGCGCCGAGGACGCCCGGCGCGCCCGCCGGCCGGGGGAGGCCTCCGCCCCGGACTGGAGCCGCTTCGGCTGGGACGGAGGCCGCCCCCAGCCGGGGACCGGGGATCTCCCCGTCACCCTCGTCACCTGGTTCGACGCCGAGGCCTACTGCGCCTGGGCCGGCAAGCGCCTCCCCACCGAGGCCGAGTGGGAGAAGGCCGCCCGGGGGACGGACGGGCGCCGCTATCCCTGGGGGGGAGACCCCCCCGGGGGCCGGGCGAACTTCGGGGGCGCCCACCCGGGGCCGCTCCCCGCCGGCACCTTCCCCGGCGGGGCCAGCCCCTATGGCGCGCTGGACATGGCAGGGAACGCCGCCGAGTGGGTGGCGGACTACCACGCCCCCGGCTACTACCGCGAGGCCCCGGAGCGCGATCCCCGGGGGCCCGGGCGGGGCGTTGCGCGGGCCGTGCGCGGGGGCTTCTGGCGCGATCCGGCGGAGCGGATCACGGCGCACCGCCGCTGGCGCCTCCCCCCCGCCCAGAAGCACGGCGGCGTGGGCTTTCGCTGCGCGCGATCGGTGGAATAGACTGCCGAAATGACGTGCAATTCACTCACTTTTAGCGGTCGAACCCGGCAAACAGGCAGGGATTATATACTTGACTCCCTGACCTCCCGGGACTATTTTTAGTAACGGAGGCTTTGGTGGTGCCAAAAGGCGCGCCTTAGCCTTTTTCTTTTCCTAGAGGCAGATCCCCCTGCTGAGGTTTTTTTCGCAACCCTTCGATGAAGTCCTGAACCTTTTCCTCTTTTGGCCTTAGATCATCAATATAGCTGAATCCAAATATCGGCCATTCCCGGCCATCCTCTTCGGAATAGCGCCGGGCAAAGAATCTCATCTCTTCCACTCTCTTGCCATAGGGTTCCATCTCGGGCCGGGTCGGTTCTCTCATGCCCGGAATTCTCAGACCCCAATTCAAACAGTAGGCGCAGATATCGGCGATTTGGGTCGCTGTAGTCAGATCGGACATAACAAAGAACGGCTCGGGGATAATACGGGAACTTCGCGCACGGCCTCTGATGGTTTCAGAGAAATAATGACTCATCTGGTCGCCGAGAAGTTTGCATTTGGTCTTTTCGAATTCATCAAACACGACGATTCCGCGTTCGTCTGGTTGTTGCGTTTCAAGAAAATAGAAAAATCTCTGGAATAAATATGAATAGTCCTTCCTCAAAAAATTCCCGGAGGGAACCTTTGCATCCCGCGACACAATGGAGGCAAATGCGACGACCTGGTGGGCTTGGCAAAGATCGAAGACCTTGTGGACAAAAGCAATCTTCGCTTGTCCATAGGCAGCAAACTCCATCCGGGAGCCCTTGTTTTCCTTGCGCTGCCCTTTTTCCAGAAATGACAGGACGAGTTTGGTTCGTTCATCAAGGGCAATGGGCTCTGCGGATGTGGCCAACCGGAAGGTTTTCCGCTTGAGAAGTTTCTTTCCCTTGAATTCGTCGTCGGTGCTCTTCAGGGGCATTCCAAAGTATTCTTTTTCGGCGGATCGAATAGCCTGTATAAGGTTCCACAGCTGCAATTCCTTGATGGCCACGCCGCATAGGACATTATACGGCGTACCATCAGGGCCGACGCCCGAGAGGCTTTCGTCCACGAAGAAAAGCATCGTTTCCTCCTTTGAGAGGAAGTTATCTATTTTCCTTGAATCCGGCAATTGATCTCCGCCGGGCCGCCGACGCTTCAATCTTCACCCCGGATGTGCTAGAGATTTCCCTTCCGCGATTCGGGCGGCTCCAATCCGACGGGAGACCCGCATGAAGTTCCTGGCCGCGCTGGCCCAGATCGGCCCCACCCTCGGGAACCTCGAGGCGAACTTCGCGATGTTCGAGGCGTCCGTCCGGAGCGCGAGGCGCAAGGGGGCGGAGCTGCTCGTCTTCCCGGAGCTCTCCCTGACGGGGTATTTCCTGAAGGACATGGTGCCCGACGTGGCCGAGCGGCCGGGCGGGGAGCTCCTCAAGCGCGTGGCCGCGCTGAGCGAGGAGGTGGCGCTCGTGGTGGGCTTCGTCGAGGAGTCGGCGCGCCACGCCTTCTACAACGCGGCGGCCTACTTCGAGGGCGGCAAGCTCGTCCATCTCCACCGCAAGATCTACCTCCCCACCTACGGCCTCTTCGACGAGCACCGCTACGTGGGGGCGGGGAGCCAGATGCGCGCCTTCGAGACGCGCTTCGGGCGGGCGGCCATCCTGGTCTGCGAGGACGCCTGGCACCCCAGCCTGGCCTACGTCGCCGCGCTGGACGGGGCGGACCTCCTCTTCGTGCCCTCGGCCAGCCCGGCGCGGGGCCCCCACCGCCGGAAGGGGGCGGGCCCGGCCCCGGGCAAGGGGGCCACCCTCTCCATCCAGCGCACCTGGCAGTCCCTCACCCGCGCCTACGCGACCGCCTTCAACCAGTACGTCTTCTTCGCCAACCGGGTGGGCTACGAGGACGGCATCCACTTCTGGGGGGGCTCGGAGGTCATCGCCCCCTCGGGCGAGGCCGCCGCCTCGGCCCCCCTCGGGAAGCCCCACCTCCTCCTCGCAGGGGTGGACACGGCCGAGGTGCGCCGCTCCCGCGTCGCCTCCCCCACCCTGCGCGACGAGAACCCGATCCTCGTCCTCCGCGAGCTCCGCCGCATCGAAGCCCGAAAAGAGTAGCTCCGCGCCCGGTAGAAACCGCCGGCTCAGGCAGGATTATTTGTTTATTTATTAATCCGCCTCAATCAAATTGAGAATGTGCGTGATTTTTTCACGAAATGTGATCTGGATCACATTTCGGAGGCTCCGCCCGGCATAGATTTAATGTTACGTTATCTTTGCTAGACAAAAAAGCGGATGCAAGTTCGAGGACCGGGCAGTCTGATTTGGCCTTGCCCGGCAGGGCCGCGGCCGGATCGGAGGGACGGAGGGGTGCCACCATTGCTGGGGGAGCGGGCGACGCAGCGGTTCGCCCGCCTAGGCCTCCGCGCCCGCCTCCTGATGCTGGTGGGGGCCGCCCTCGTCCCGGCCCTGGGCGTCATCCTCTACAGCGGGCTCAAGCACCGCGCCACCGAGATCGCCGGCGCCCGGGAGCGCGCCAGCCACCTCGTCCGGGCGGTTTCCGCCGGACACGAGGAGGCGATCCTCCAAACCCGCCTTCTCCTGGACATGCTGTCCCGGCTCCCCGAGGTCCGAGGCAAGGACGCCCCGGCCTGCTCCGCCCTCTTCGCCGGCCTCATCAAGCGCTTCCCCCGCTACCTCAACCTCGGCGTGGCCGGGCCGGACGGCCTCATCTGGTGCAGCGGCCTCCCGATGGCGCAGCCGGTGGACGCCTCCCACCGGGAGTATTTCCGCAGGGCCATGGCTACGGGAGGCTTCGCCTCCGGGGGATACCAGATCGGCACCATCACGCAGAGGCCCTCCATCAATTTCGGCCAGGCGTACTACGGCGCCTCGCCGGGCATCGAGGGCGTGATGTTCGCCGCCCTGGATCTGGCGTGGCTGGCGGGGGCGGCGGACCGGGTGCTCCTTCCTCCGGGCGGCCAGTTCGCCCTGGTGGATCGGGAGGGGCGGGCCCTGGCGCGCATCCCCGAAACCCAGGTCGGCGAGAGGCTCGCCCACGCTCCCTTCATCCAGCGGATGGCGGCGGAGGGAAGGACCGTCGCCGAGCGGACGGGCAAAGACGGCGTCCGCTGGCTCACCGCCCTCGCGAGGACGGGGGCGCGGATCGACGGAATCTACGCTGTGGTGGACATCCCGCTGCCCGCCGCGCTGGAGGAGGCGAACCGGGTCTTCCTGCGCAGCCTCCTGGCCCTGGGCTTCATCGCCCTCCTCGCCTTCGCGGCCGCTTGGGCCGGAGGGGAGTGGTTCGTCCGCCGGCCGATCGGCAGCCTCCTCGCCGGCGCCCGCCGCATGGCGGCGGGCGACCTGAAGGCGCGCACCGGGCTCCCCCACGAGGGCACCGAGCTGAACCGCCTGGCCGGGGCCTTCGACCGCATGGCTGATTCCCTTGAGGCGTCGGCAAAGGAGAACCAGCGGAACCAGGATATCGTCTTCCGATCCGAAAAACTCTCCACCATGGGGGTGCTGCTGGCGGGGGCGACCCATGAGATACTGAACCCGGCGAACATCATCGGCCTGCACGCCCAGCGGCTCATCCGGGACAACGCGGAGGGAAGCATGGAGCACAAGTCCGGCGAGGTCATGTGGGCGAGCGTCCAGCGGATCACCGACATCTGCGGCGGGCTTCGGCGCTTCTCCCGCGACGACGCGCCGAAATCCGAGCCGATCGCCCCCAGCCAGGTCGCGGACGACTGCCTCCAGCTCCTGGCGCACAAGCTCCGGCTGGCCAGCGTGCGGGTGGAGCGGGAGTTCGAGGACGGGGAGGCGAGGGTCCTGGGGGACCGGAACCGCTTCATGCAGATCTTCCTCAACCTCATCTCGAACGCCGTGGACGCCATGCCGGGGAGCGGCACCCTGACCGTCCGGACCTCCGTCGTGGAGGAGGAGGGGCGGCGCTGGTGGGAGGGCCGCTTCCTGGACACCGGCGCCGGCATTCCGGCCGAGGTCATGCTGAAGATCTTCGAGCCCTTCTTCACCACCAAGCCCGAGGACCAGGGGACGGGCCTGGGGCTTCCCGTCTCCCGCCAGATCGCCGAGGCCCACGGCGGCAGGCTGTGGGCCGAGAGCCCGCCGGGGATGGGAGCGGTCTTCGTGGTCCGGTTCCCGCTGGCGGAGGGTTAGGTGCGCATCCTGGTGGTGGACGACGAAGCCTTCCTCCGGGAGTTCCTCGCGGAGGAGCTCGCCCGGCTCGGCCATGAGATGGTGGCCGCCTCCACCGCTCCCGAGGCGCTGGCCGAACTCGAGCACCTGCCGCCGGACCTGATTCTCCTCGACCTCAGGATGCCCGGCATGGACGGGGTGGACGCCCTGCGGAAGCTGCGGGACCGGAAGGCCCGCGCCCCCATCATCGTCCTGACCGCCCGCCGCAACCCGGAGACGATCGCCCACGCCAAGAGCCTGGGCGCCTGCGAGGTGCTGTTCAAGCCCGTGGACCTGAGCCAGCTCTTCGAGATCGTGAAGCGGAAGCTGGGGGGCTAGCGGGCGGATTGTCTGCGCAGGAGCCTCACCCCCCGCCCTTGGTTTCTGTCGTAGCCCAGGCAAGAATAGCCTCCGGTTCAGCGGAGCGACGGAGGGGTGTTTGTGCGGGAGGGGTGGGAAAGGGAGCATGATCCGGCAAGGAAATCATAACGACATCCAGGCGATCCGGAGATTGATGGAGGGAGAGCCCGGTTTTTGGCGGGAGGACTGGTCGGACGATACCCTCGCCCGGGGCATCGAGGCGGCGCGGGGGCTCGCCTTCGTCTGGGAGGAAGAAGAGAATATCCTCGGCTTCGCCTGCGGCCACGACTTGGGATTTCGGGGCTACCTGAGCGAACTCATCGTGGGGAGGAGCGCGAGGGGCCGGGGGATCGGAAGAGCACTCGTCGAGCGGATTCAGGAAGGGCTGGCCTCCCGCGGCTGCCCCACCCTCATCGCCGACGTCTGGCGCGACGCGGCTTCTTTCTATGGGAAGCTCGGCTGGGGGCCGCCCGACGCGGTGCTGCTCAGGAAGCGGCTCGGCGGCGCCGCCTAGCTCAGCCCTTCTTCGGCTCGAATATCTCGACGAGGACGCCGTCCGGCGCCTCGAGGAAGAACCCCCGGCCCGAGGGCAGGTGGAAGAGAGGCTCGGCGAAGAGGGCTCCCTTCGCCTCCGCGTCCCGCAGCGCCTCGTCCAGGTCGTCCACCGCCAGGCAGATGTGGTTGAAGCCGTAGTGGGCGTTGGCCGGGGCGGGGGCGTGGCGCTCGCCCGCGCGGGAGGCGCGGATGTTGAGGAGGGCCTCCCCCACCATGAGGCGGACGTTGCGGGCGCCGCGCAGGTCGGCGTCGGCGGTGATGCGGGCGCCCAGGTGCTTCACGTACCAGGCCGCCGCCCCGGCCGGGTCCGGGCTGGCGAGGTGGATGTGGTGGTAGCCGCCGACGATGCGCATGGGACTCTCCCCCCTTGTTCCGCCTGGATGGGCGCGAAGAGGGCGTTATCGGGCCGCCTGACGAAGGCGCCCCCTCGCCCGCCGGAGGCCCCCTGCGGGGGGCCTCCGGCGGGGCGGGCTACTTCGCGGTGATCTCCCAGGGGTAGATCTTCTCGTCGTGGCGCGCGGCGAAGTTCAGGCGCTTGTCGTAGGCGTAGACGTCGTGGATCCGGAAGAAGGGGGTGACGAGCGCCCGCTCCTTGAAGATGTCGATGATCTTGCCGAAGGCCGCGTTCTGGTCCTCGAGGTCGGGGTGGCGGGCCGCCTTGTCGATCGCCGCGTCTAGCTCCTTGTCGCAGTAGTAGCTCCAGGCGCCCTTGCAGCCCGCGAAGGCCCGCATGATGCCGGCCGGGTCGTTCGCGGAGTTGCCGAAGCCCTGGTAGAGGAGGACGGGCTCCATCTTTTCGTAATCCTTCTTGCCTACCTTGTCGATGTAAGCCCGGCGGAGCCTGGTGTACAGGGGGTAGTTCATGGGTTTGCAGGTGGCGTCGATGCCGATCGCCTTGAGCATCCCGGGCAGGGCCTCGCAGGTCTCCTTGTCGCCCGGGTAGCGCCCGATGGCCGTGTGGATGGTGATCTTGAAGCCGTTGGGGTACTTGGAGGCCTTCATCAGGGCCTTGGCCTTTTCCGGGTCGTAGGGGTACCACTGTCTCTTCGGATCGTAGCCCGCGTAGGTCCAGGGGTGGTAGATCTGGCCCATGGGCTCGGCCAGCCCGCCCAGGATGGTCTTGCGGATCTTCTCGAAGTCGACGGCGTGGTTGATGGCCAGGAGCACGTTCCGGTCGGCCAAGGGGCCGATGCCGTGGCTGTAGTTGAGGTACATGAGGCGGACACCGGGGACGGCGGCCACCGCCTTCTTCGGGTTGGCCCGGACCTGCTCGATCAGGTGGGGCGGGACGCCCGACATGACGTCCACCTCATCCGCGAGCAGGGCCTTGACGCGGGTGGTCGGCTCGACGATGCGGCGGAGGATCACGGTCTTCGGCAGGTCGGGGTATTTCGCCCTGCCCCACCAGTTGGGGTTGGCCTCGAAGACCATCCGCTGGGCCTTCTCCCACGACTTGAGGATGTAGGGGCCCGAGCCGTGGCTGGTCTGCGCGAAGACGGCGAGCGGCTTCCCCTTCGTGTTGGGGTTGACGATGAGCCCCCACGTGGCGAGCCGGTCCAGCAGCCCGTTGTCGACCCCCTTGCTGTGCCAGATGAAGGTGTGGTCGTCGAGGACCTCGATGCCCTTGTACTCCCTGAAATAGGCGGCCTGCCGGCTCTTGGTCTCGGGGGCCACGATGGTGTCGATGGAATATTTCACCGCCGCGGCGGTGACCGGCGTCCCGTCGGCGAACTTGGCGTCCTTGCGGAGCCAGAACTTCGTCTGCGTGGGGCCGAGCTTCTCCCACTTCTCCGCGAGCCAGGGGCCGATCTTCCCGGTGCCCGTCTCGGCGGAGACGAGGGTGTCGTAGGCCCACCGCCAGACGATGGTCCCGATGAAGTTCGACTCCGTCAGGGGGTGCATGGTGGGCGTCTCGCTGGGCAGGACGATGGTGACTTTCTCCAGCGGGGCCGCCTGGGCCTGCGCCCCCCACGCGAGCATGAATGCGCACAAAATCGCTGAAAGAAACCGCATGGCCATCTTCCTTCCTCCATGAGAAACGCGGCCTTCCCCGAGGCCTCGCACTCCTCTATTTGGGATGCCGCCATTCTAGCACGAAATCCCCGCCCCCCCTCAGGCCGTGATGAGCTCGATGGGCATCTTGTCCGGCCCCTCGATGAAGGCGGCGAACTTGCCGCTCACGTGCTGGGGCATCTCCTGGAGCACGTTCACCCCGCCCTTGCGCATCTCCGCGAGCAGGCCCTTGAGGTCCTCCACCACGAAGCAGAAGTGATGGATGCCGTAGCCCTTGGGCCGGGGGCCGTCCGCCTCGGTGAGGCCGTCCGGGGGCCGGGGGGTGCGCACGCTCAGGGTGGCGTCCCCGATGCGCATGACGAGGTTGCGCGCCCCGCCCGGGTGCTGCTCGGCCACCACCTGGCCCCCGAACCAGCGCTCGAACCACTGGGCCACCGCGTCTGGGTCCCGGCTGATCATGTGGACGTGATGAAACGCGCCGACAACCGCCATGCCTCTCCCTCCCGAGACCGAAAAAGCTGCCGCGCCGCGGCCGGGTCCCCTGGGGCCCGCCGCCGCCCGGGGGCCGGCTCCCGGCGCCGTTGCCAGGAGGAGCCCGGCCCTGCATGATGAGAATGGATGGAGGGTACCACGTGAGCCGGGACGGGAAAAAGCGAATCGGGGACCCGGCGCGGGAGGTACTGGCCGAGCTCGAGCTCGAGGAGCGCCTCACGGTGGACCTCCTCGCGGGCTTCCTGCGCGACGAGGTGATCAAGGTCGGGGTGCGCAAGCTCGTGCTCGGCCTCTCGGGGGGGATCGACAGCGCCCTCTCGGCCTTCCTCGCGGCCCGTGCGATGGGTCCCGGGAACGTCACGGGCGTGGTCATGCCCTACCGGACCTCCAGCCCCCAGAGCGAAAGGGACGCCCGCGCCGTCGCCGAGGCCAGCGGCATCCAGCTCAAGATCGTGGACATCAGCCCCCAGGTGGACGCTTACTTCGAGCGCTTCCCGGACGCCGACCGCCTGCGCCGGGGCAACAAGATGGCCCGCGAGCGCATGACCATCCTCTACGACCACTCCGCCCTGCTCGGGGCGCTCGTGGTGGGCACCTCCAACAAGACCGAACTCATGCTCGGCTACGGCACCCTCCACGGCGACATGGCCAGCGCCGTGAATCCCATCGGCGACCTTTTCAAGACCCAGGTGCGCCAGCTCGCCCGCTGGATCGGCGTGCCGGCCGCGGTGGTGGACAAGGCGCCCAGCGCGGACCTCTGGGTCGGCCAGACCGACGAGCAGGAGCTCGGCTACACCTACGAAGAGGCCGACGCCGTCCTCTACCGCATGGTCGACTGCCGCTGGGGCCGCTCCGAGCTGCTCGCGGCCGGCTTCCCCGAGAACCTGGTGGACGGCATCCGGCGCCTCGTGCAGCGCAGCCAGTACAAGCGCCGGCTCCCGCTCATCGCCAAGATCAGCCACCGCACCATCGACCGCGACTTCCGCTACGCCCGCGACTGGGGGGTGTAGGAAAGCCGCGGCCTCCGCGGAATTTCCGGGGGCGGATGGCGGTCACTTTGGAACCTTTCTGGCAGCGCTCGTGTGGAAACCGGCCTCTCCCCCTCCCCGGCCCTCCCCCCATCGGGGGGAGGCAGGGCGGGGGAGGGGCTGGAACCGCAGCGGGAGGCTCTTATCATCCCGCTCCCCCCGCTCCCAGGCGAACTGGCCCACTGCCGGGGGCTTGAGGAAAATCGCTCCCCTATGGCACGATATGAAACACGGCCTATCCAGGAATCGTCCGGCGGTCCCCCTGCGCGGAGGAAGGATTGGAATGGCCCTCAAGGAAGGAAGCTCCGCACCAGACTTCAAGCTGAAGGACGGCACGGAGCGCCTGCATCGCCTTTCCCAGTACCGCGGCCGCAAGGTGATCCTCTACTTCTACCCCAAGGACGACACCCCCGGCTGCACCGTCGAGGCGCGGGGGTTCAACGCCTGCCTCAAGGAGATCGAGCGGAAGCAGGCCGTCGTGCTGGGCGTCAGCCCGGACGACGCGGCCAGTCACCGCAGGTTCTGCGAAAAGCTCTCCCTCGGTTTCCCCCTGCTCTCGGACCCCGAGGGCAAGGTGGCCGCGAAGTACGGCGCCTACGGCGAGAAGACCCTCTACGGGCGCACCTTCATGGGCGTCTACCGCACCACCTACGTCATCGATGAAAAGGGCCGCATCGCGAAGGTCTTCGAGAACGTGAAGGTCGAGGGCCACTGCCAGGCGGTGCTCGAGGCCCTCTGACATCCATGCCGCCGGGAGGACTGGCCATGCGCCTTCCAGGCCGTCTTCTTCCTGCGGCGCGGCTCGCCTCCGCCGCAATCCTGGCCGCCCTCCTCTTGCCCTCCCCCCTGTGGGCCGACGGCATCGACCTCGAGCCCGAGCCCTCCTATGGGGACGTCCTCCTCCTCTACGGCAAGGGGCTGGGCGCCCGGGCGCCCCTCTGGCGCTGCGAGCCCGCGCGCAAGGTCGTCTGCGAAAAGGAGGGCTGCGCGGAGGGGAAGGACCGGACCTGGGTGTCCCTCGACTTCCCCCGGGGCGCCTACCGCCGCTGCGACCGCAAGGGGTGCGAAACCCTCGCCATGACCCACCGCGTGAGCGGCATCTACACCCTGATCGAGCCGAAGGAGGGCGGGGGCTTCCTCCGGGCCGTGAACGACGGGAGCGAGTATGTCGAGGCCTGGGGCGAGAAGACCGGCGCCGCCCTCGCCTTCGGCGCCTGCGTCCCCGCCGGGAGCCCCCTCGCGCCGTAGTTTTTGTTCTTGGTGATGGCGTTCGGATCCCATTGATCATGGGTTTCACGGTCAGGGCCCGGCGGTTCTTCCCGCCCAGGGCCCCGCTCTTTTTTCGGGCATTCCTGGCGTGCGGCGGCTTGCGGGCCGGTATAGAATCCTCCGTTGCGAAAGATGGAGAGCAGGCGCTGGGTCCCGGCCGGGACATCGGCCCGCCCTCAGCCCTTTAGGTTCACGCGCATTCGCCTTCCTGGGCATCCGGGGGGCGGGGAGGGAATGCGTCCGGCCCCTGGCCGGTTAGCGGGGGTGAGCCGCGAATTCCGCTTTCTTTTTTCCGGAGGAGTGCAGCATGTCGATCCGACCGAAGGAGCTTCCCGAAAAGACGGACAACTGGGCCGAGGCCGACTTCAAGGGCCACGCCAAGAGCGTCGTGACGGTCAAGAGCGGCCACACCCTCGTCGTGGACGAGCCGAAGCGGCTCGGCGGCACGGACGAGGGGCCCTCCCCGACGGGCTACCTCGCCGTCTCCCTGGCCGGCTGCACGGCGGTCATCCTGGAGCGCTGCGCCAAGGACGCCAAGCTCGAGGTCGAGTCGCTCCGCGTGAAGTCCACCATCGTCTACAGCCCGCGCGGCATCGCCGGGGAGGAGGGCTACCCCGCCCAGCCCACCGAGGCGGCGAGCGAGGTGTGGCTCCGCATCCAGGCCACCCCGGCCCAGGTGGAGGCGCTCAAGAAGGATTACTTCCGCCGCTGCCCCGTCTATAACCTGTTCAAGGCCTCCGGCTGCAAGATGACGGACATCTGGCGCGTGAACGAGTAGGAGGAACGTCTTCATGCGAAAGTTCATCCGCACCGCCTTCCTCTGGGGAGGGTTCGTCCTGGGCGCGGCTCTCGCGGCGGCTCCCACCGCCGGCCAGCACGCCCCGCATGGTTCGAGCCCGCTGCCCAAGGCCCCCGCCCCGGAGGAGCCTCCCATCCGCAGGACCATGGAGGAGCTCCACAAGAGCGGGGGGGTGCCCTCCGGCTGGAAGTTCCAGGTCCCGCCCGGGGACGCCAAGGCGGGGCGCGAGGCCTTCGAGAATTTCGAGTGCTATGCCTGCCACAACGTGCAGGGGGAGAAGTTCCCCCGGCGCGATCCCAAGCCCGCCGAGAAGGGCCCCGACCTCACCGGGATGGGGGCGAACCACCCGGCGGAGTACCTCTTCGAGTCCATCCTCCATCCCAACCGGGTCATCGTGAGCGACCCGGGCTTCACCGCGAAGGACGGCCTCTCCATCATGCCGAGCTACAACCTGGCGCTCACCCTCGAGGACGCCGTGAACCTCACGGCCTATCTCATGAGCCTGACGGGCGGCGGGCACCCCTCCGGGGGCGGGCACGGCGGCGGCCATTCGCAGGGCGGCGGGCAGGTGCAGGCCGCCGCGCCTCCGGCCGCGCCGGACGGGGCGGCGAAGGGGCCCTTCACGGAATTCCAGGTGAGGGGCGGCAAGCTGGCCTCGGGGCCCAAGGTCCTGCGGGTGAAGCAGGGCGACGCCGTGCGCCTGCGCTTCCACGCGGATAAGGAGACGCAAATCCACCTGCACGGCTACAACGTCGAGCGCAAGGCCGGGCCGGGCGCCCCGGCGGAGATGGTGTTCCGCGCCCGGGCGGCGGGGCGCTTCCCGGCCGAGGCGCACGCCGGGAGCGATGGCGGCGGCCACGGCCACGGCGCCGCCGCCACGCTGTTCCATCTCGAGGTGCATCCGCGCTGAGGCGCATGGAGGGGGGGGCGGTGCGAATCTTGCGGGGATGGCGGGCGGCGGCGGGCGGGGCGGCCCTCGTGCTCGTGCGTCCCGCGCCCGCTCTCGCCCACGCGTTCGAGCGGCGCTACGACCTGCCCATGCCGCTCGACATGTTCCTGCTGGGAGCCGGGCTGGCGGTGGCGCTCTCGTTCGCGGTGATGGGGCTCTTCGTCCGGAGCGGCGGCGGGCGGGCCGCCTTTCCGCGCTACAACCTCCTCAGGCTGGGGCCGGTCCGCCTCCTCGCCCATCCCTGGGCGCTCCTCGCGGTGCGCGCCTTCGCGGCGGGGGTGTTCCTCCTCGCGATCGCCGCGGGCTTCCTGGGGGAGCAGAACCCGCTTCGCAACCTCATCGTCACCCTCGCATGGATCGTCTGGTGGGTGGGGCTCGCCTACGCGTGCGCCCTCTTCGGTAACGCCTGGGCCCTCCTGAATCCCTGGGACACCCTGTTCGCCGGGGCCGAGGGCCTCTGGCGCCGCGCCACGGGAAAGAACCTCTCCCTCGGCATCCCCCTGCCCGGCTGGGTGGGGGCGTGGCCCGCCGCGGCGCTCTTCCTCTGGTTCGCCTGGGGGGAGCTCGCCTGGCGGGACAACCACATCCCGGCGAGCCTCGCCTTCGCGGCCTCCGTCTATTCCCTCATCACCTGGTTGGGGATGGCCCTCTTCGGCCGGGAGGAGTGGCTGCGGCGGGGGGAGGCCTTCTCGGCGGTGTTCGGGCTCATCGGGCGCTTCGGGATCACCGAGGGCCGGACGGGGCCGGGCGGCCGGGAGTGGAACCTCCGCCCGCCCGCCGCGGGCCTGCTCCAGAAGGAAGCGCCCCATCCCTCCGAGGTGGCGCTGGTGCTCGCGCTCCTCTCGACCGTCACCTTCGACGGCTTCGGCGAGACGGTCCAGTGGGAGCTCCTCCGCACCCGGCTCTACGACCTCTTCGGCTGGATGGAGGCGCGGGCCGCCTTCCAGGCCACGGACGCCTTCGCGCTCTTCGCCACCCCCGTCATCTTCTTCGCGGTGTACGCGGCCTTCGCCGGGCTCATGCGCCTCGCGGCGGGGAGCGGAATCTCGACCGGTGGGCTCATCCGCCGTTTCGCCTACTCCCTCGTCCCCATCGCCGTCGGCTACCACCTCGCCCACTACTTCTCCTACCTCGTCATCCAGGGGCAGCGCATCCTCCCCCTGGCCTCGGACCCCTTCGGCTGGGGCTGGGACCTCCTCGGGTGGGCTTCCTACCAGGTGGACATCGGCATCGTGGACGCGCGGATCGCCTGGAACGTCTCCCTCGCCGCCATCGTGCTCGGGCACATCTTCGCGGTGTACCTCGCCCACATGGTGGCGCTCGAGGCCTACCCGGACCACCGCCGCGCGCTCCGGAGCCAGTACCCCATGCTGGCCCTCATGGTGGGCTACACCATGGTGAGCCTCTGGATCATCGCCCAGCCGATCGTGAATTGAAGGGGGGGATTTCCGGCCGGGCCTACGCCACCCGCTTGACCTTGATCTTGCGGGCGCGCTGCTTGGCGTGCCAGAGGTCGTAATCCATCTGCATGCCCAGCCAGACTTCCGGGGTGCTGCCGAAGGCCTTGGAGAGCCGGATGGCCATCTCGGGCGAGATGCCGGACTTGCCGTTGACCAGGTTGTTCAGGGCCTGGCGGGTCACCCCGAGGACCTTCGCCCCCTCGGTGACGGTGAGGCCGAGGGGCTCCAAACACTCATGCCGGACAAATCCACCGGGATGAGGCGGATCGTACATGGGCATGGTCGGCCCCCCTTCGGCGAATAGCAACATACAGCCTGATTCAGGCGCGACAAGCGTCGCTTGTCAAGTAAAGCCGAAAAAGGACGAGAGAAACACGGGCCCGAGGCTACGCTATAATGTCTCCGGCCGCGCCGCCGGGGAAAGGCGCCTCCATGTCCCTCCGCAGGACGGTCCCGCTCCTCATCGCCGGAATCATCTTCACCGCCGCCGCGCTCGTCTATCTCTCGCCCTACGCCGCCGTCACCCGGATGGAGCGCGCCGTCCGGGAGAAGGACGCGGCCGCGCTCTCCCGCTACGTGAACTTCCCCGCGCTGCGCGAGAACCTGAAGTCCCAGGCCGGGGCAGTCCTGGGCCAGGCCGAAGAGAAGGGACGGGACGACTTCATCGCCCCCTTCCTGTTGTCGCTGGCGGCGCGCCTGACGGGCCTCACGGTGGACGCCCTGGTCACCCCCGAGGGCCTGGAACTCTGGCTGCGCCACTGGACGCCCGAGCGGACCGAGGAGGTGGAGGCCTCCAGGCGCCACGAGAGCCCGGACCGCTTCGCCGTGCGCGTCCGGGAGAGGGCGCGGCCCGGCCGGGAGATTGTCCTGGTCTTGCGGCGGGACGGGCTGGTGTCCTGGCGACTCTCCGAGGTGCGGCTGCCGAAAAGGTGAGGCAAGGTATTCGCCTCAAGATTTTGTGCTTATTTGGAACTTGCCCCCCAAGACAATGTGCTCATGTAACATATTGATTTAATTTACATAAAATGAAGATCCTTCCCGGGTTGGCTCGACTTGCTTACATAGCCAATTTCTTATGTAAGTTTTCTCTGTTTTATTTACATTGTCACGGATTTGGGCTAAATTATCGAGGGAAATTTACATCTTTGGCGGGTGGGAAAGGAAAGCAATTGAAGCGGCCCAACACAGGCGTGGGATTTCGGGGGGGACGTTATATCCGGCAACCCGCCGGATATAGCGCATTTATTCCTTCTCCTCTTCCTCCGACGCCGCCGCTTCGCCTAGAAAATGAACTGCAACTTTTATTGTCTAAGGCTGACCGGGCACTGGCAAGGTTGGATGGCGTGGGCTCGATTCTGCCAGACCCGGAGCGGTTCATCTCAGCATATGGCTTGAAGGAAGCGCTGCTAAGTTCTCAGATTGAGGGGACCCAAGCTTCCTTGACAGATGTGCTGGAAGCGGAAGTCGTAGAGCCAACCCGCGAACGAAGAATGGACGTAATGGAGGTGGTCAATTACACACGGGCTCTCCGTTATGGATTGGAGAGGGTGAAAACCCTTCCGCTATCGCTTAGGCTGATATGCGAGATTCATGGCCTCCTTTTGGAGGGAGTCCGGGGTTCGGGCAGCGGTCGAGGCGAATTCCGGCGGAGCCAGAATTGGATTGGACCAGAAGGATGCACACTCGCAGAAGCAGCATATGTGCCCCCCCCAGTTCATGAGATGAAAGAGGCTCTTCATGATTTCGAGGGATACATCCGTGAAAATCAATCCGATCCACCCCTCATTCGTTGCGCCCTTGCACATGCCCAGTTTGAGACGATCCATCCATTTATCGATGGGAACGGTCGCATGGGTCGTCTCTTAATCGCGTTCATGCTGTGTCAACAAAATGTCCTGGAACGGCCTCTCTTGTACCTAAGTTATTATTTTAAACGGAAACGGGATGAGTATTACCGGATGCTTATGGTCACAAGAGAGCAGGGCGACTGGGAGGGATGGGTACGTTTCTTCCTTGATGGTGTTGTGGAAACCGCAGAGCAAGCGGCCATGACAGCCAGGGCAATCGTCCGCATGAGGCAAGACCATGAAAAAATGCTTTCCTTGCCCCGGCTCAAGAGCAAGCATTCTTTGCCGCTTCTTCAGTTCTTGTTCGAGAGGCCGATCGTTACGGCTCCTCTGGTTGCTAACATGCTTAAAGTCTCTCATCAAACGGCGATAGAACTGTGCAGGCGGTTCGCCGAATCAGGATTGCTGCGGGAATTGCCGGGTCGAAAGCGTAATCGCTCTTTTGTATATCAACCCTACTTGGAGATCTTGCGAGAAGGCACCGATCCCATTCGTTCGGCGCGGCCTTCTCAGGCATGACCGAAGGATTGCTAAAAGTTACCCCCGCAGCAGGCTCCTGGCCTTCTCCCCCGTGGCCTCGTAAGCGCTCACCTTGCCGCCCGCGCGGGCCGGGTTGAGGGAGAGGACGAACTCCAGCGGCTCCCCGAGCGCCATCACCTCGTGCACCGCCCGGGGCGGGAAATGGAGGAGGGCCCCAGGGCCCGCCTCCGCCACCTCCCCCTCCACCGCGACGCGCGCCCTCCCCTTCGTGATGTAGAGGAACTGCTCCTCGTCGTGGAAGTGGGGGTTCGAGAAAGTGCCGGCGGCCATGCGGAGGTAGCCGATGCTCGCGTTGCGGCCGTCCACCCAGGCGGCGGAGGCGGGGGTGTGCGCGGCGGCGGCGCCTTCCTTGAGATGGGGCAGGTCGGGATGGATGTGCATGGCGTCTCTCCTCGAAAGCCGGTGGCGCGCCGGTCGGATGCATTCCCTCGGGACTCGCGTTATAGTTCAGCCGGCTCGCCGAGCACAAACGCCCAAACCGAGATCGGCCCCCACGCGCGACGGCGCATGCCGCGGGCCGGACCCTTTCTCCCGGAGGATGTCCGGATGAGGCTCGCAGCGCTCGCACTTTCGCTCCTGCTCTCCCTGGCCTTGGCCATCCCCGCCCAGGCCTACGACCCCGCCCGCCATCCCGCGCCGAACCCGCAGGGCGCCTCCTACGACCAGGGCCGCCTCATGCTCCAGGCCGGGGAGTGGGAGCGGGCGGCCGTCCTCTTCCGCCGGGCCGTGGACGAGAACCGCATGGACCACCGCGCCTGGACCCTGCTGGGCTACAGCCTGCGCCAGCAGGGCCGCCACCGGGAGGCCCTCGCCGCCTACGACCAGGCGCTCCGGATCAACCCCGTCTACGCCGAGGCCCTGGAGTACCGGGGCATCGCCCACGCCGCGCTCGGAAACCTCGGCCTCGCCCGGCACGACCACGCGCGCCTCGTGCACCTGGGCTCGCCCCTGGCCGAGGACCTGGCGCGGGCCATCGCGGGGGCGGGGCAGAAGAACTGAGAGCCCGCCCGGCCTAGCAGCAGTATGCTGTAGGGGCAGGCCCCCGTGCCTGCCCTGGGCGGCCACAGGGGGCCGCCCCTACACCACGACCGGGCCCAGTCTGCGAATGAGCGGTCCCCCCATGGACGAGTTCGAGTTCTTCTTCGGGAAGGAATGGTCGGACGGCCTCCCGGTCGTCCCCCCGACCGAGGCGCGCATCGCCGCCATGTTAAAGGGCGCACGGCGCGATCCGGAGGAGGCGCTCGGCCAGGTCCCGCCCGGGCTGGCGGAGGCCACGGTCCGCTCGGTGGCGGTCCACGCCGTGATGGCCGGCTGCAAGCCTGAGTACCTGCCCGTGCTCCTCGCCGGGGTGGAGGCCGTGCTCGACCCGGCCTTCAACATCGCGGGCGTGCAGGCCACCCTCGCCCCGGCCGCGCCCCTCCTCATCGTGAACGGCCCCTATGCGAGGAAGATCGGCCTGCACGGGGGGCTCGGCTGCTTCGGCCCGGGCTTCCGGGCGAACGCGACGATAGGCCGGGCGCTCCGCCTCATCCTGATGAACCTGGGCGCGGGCCTTCCCGGCATCACCGCCATGAGCTCGTTTTCTCACCCCGCGCGTTTCACCTACTGCATCGCCGAGAACGAGGCCGAGAGCCCCTGGGAAGCCCTCTCCGTCACGCGGGGCTTCGGCCCCGGGGAGAACGTGGCGACCGCCGTGGCGGCCGAGGGCCCGGTCATGGTCTGGGACGACGCCAGCGCCTCGCCGGACCGCCTGCTTCCCCCGGTCGCGGAGGTGATGTCCCATCTCGGCTGCTGGAACGTCTGGGCCAGCACGGATCAGGTGGTGGCCCTCACCCCTCAGCAGGCCGCCATCTGCACCAAGGCCGGCCTGGGCAAGGCGGACGTCCACCGGCGGCTCTGCGGGCTGGCGGGCCGCACCGTGCGCGAGCTCAAGCGCGGCGGGCAGTTCCGCCCGAGCCGGATCGCGGACTTCCCTTTCCCGGTCGACCTCGAGGACGACGATCTCTGGGTCCCGACCGTGAAGGAGCCCGAGCGGCTCCTCGTCATCGTGGCGGGCGGGGTGCCCGGCCCCATGACGGCCGTGATGCACGGCTGGAACGGCACCAGCCGCATCGTGAGCCGGGCGTTCGAGGGGTAGGAGGCGCGCGGAATGTAGGGGCGGCCCTCGTGGCCGCCCTTCGATCCGGCGAGACGAATCAGGGCGGGGACAAACCCCGCCCCTACAACAGCCCTTGATTCCCGGAAGATGATCCCATGGACGAGTTCGAGTTCTTTCTGGAGAAGCCCTGGTCGGACGGCCTCCCGGTCGTCACCCCGACGGAGGAGCGCATCGGGCGCATGCTCGCGGGAACCAGGCGCGATCCCGAGGAGCTGATTGGGGTTGTCCCGCCCGCCAACGAGGAGGCCACCGTTCGCGCCGTGGCCGCCCACGCCGTCATGGCGGGGTGCAAGCCCGGGTACCTCCCGGTGGTGCTGGGGGGCCTCGCCCTCATCCTCCGCGAGGAGTTCAACCTGAACGGGGTGCAGGGCACCATGCACGGGGTGGCCCCCCTCATGATGGTGAACGGCCCCCACGCCAGGCGGATCGGCTTACACGGCGGGAACGGCTGCTTCGGCCCGGGCTTCCGCGCCAACGCGACCATCGGCCGCGCCATCCGCCTCATCCTGACCAACCTGGGGGGCGGCATCCCGGGCGTCTCCTCCATGACCGTCCTGGGGAGCCCGCTGCGCTACACCGCCTGCGTGACCGAGAATATCGAGCAGAGCCCCTGGGAGAGCCTGGCCGCCTCCAAGGGCTACGGGCCGGACGAAAACGTCATCACCTGCGCCATGGTGGAGGGCCCGCGCCTCCACTTCGACGACACGAGCGCCGGGCCCGGGCGCCTGCTCGCGGGGATCGCCGACGCCATGACCGGCCTGGGGTCCTGGAATATGCACGCCCGCTCCGACATGGTGGTGGCCATGGGGCCCCAGCACGCCGGCATCTGCGCCAAGGGCGGCCTCTCGCGGCAGGACGTGCACCGGAGGCTCCGCGAGCTGGCGGGCCGGACGGTGGGGGACTTGAAGAGGGGCGGCAACTGGCGGGAGAGCCGGGCGCGGGAGCTCCCGATCAAGGTGGACCCGGATGACGACGGCTTCTTCGTCCCCGCCATCAAGGACCCCTCCGACCTCCAGCTCATCGTGGCCGGGGGCTGGGGCTCCTGCACCGGCGTCTTCCACGGCTGGAGCGGGGGGAGCCGGGCGGTGCACGGGAGGTATGGGGTGTAGATCCGCGCCGGCGCGAGCCGTTGCCTTTTCCCCCTCCCTCCGGGAGGGGGCTGGGGGGAGGGAAAGCCGTCAGGGAATTTCCACCACCCTATCCTCCCCCGGCGGGGGAGGGAGAACCGCGGGTGCTACAGCTGGCTGCCAGGGCGGTCCTTGTGGCTGCCCTTCGATCCGGCGATTTGTCGGAGGTTCTTGCTTTTCTCCCTCTCCCTATGGGAGAGGGCCGGGGTGAGGGAGGGTTGGTGCCCGGCGTCATGTTCCCTCACCCCCTTCCCCTCTCCCAGAGGGAGAGGGGTGACCACAGTTCCATCGCGTCTGTCCCTATGGCGCCGCGATTTATTTGCGGGCGGGAGAAATCCAGCATGACCCAGCCCCCCGACGAATTCGAGTTCTTCTTCGAGAAGCCCTGGTCGGACGGCCTGCCCGTCGTCATCCCCACGGAAGATCGCATCGCGCGCATGCTCTCTGGCACCCGGCGCGGCCCGGAGGAGTCCCTCGGCCCCGTCCCGCCCCTCATGGAGGAGGCGACGGTGCGCTCCGTCGCGGTCCACGCCGTCATGGCGGGCTGCAAGCCCGAGTACCTGCCGGTGGTGCTGGCCGGGCTCGAGGCGATGCTGGAGGATTCCTTCAACCTGAACGGCATCCAGGGGACGCTCAACAGCGTGGCGCCGCTCCTGATCGTGAACGGCCCCTACACCCGGAAGATCGGCCTGCACGGGGGGAGCGGCTGCTTCGGCCCGGGCTTTAGGGCCAACGCCACCATCGGCCGCGCCATCCGGCTCATGCTGCTGAACCTGGGCGGGGGCATCCCGATGGTGGCCTCCATGAGCACCTTCGGCCAGCCCTCGCGCTACACCTACTGCATCGCCGAGAACGAGGCCGAGAGCCCCTGGGAGCCCCTCTCCGTCACCAAGGGCTCGCCCCCCGGGGCGGACGCCGTCACCGTCGTGGCCTGCGAGAACCCCCAGCTCGTGGTGGACGACGGGAGCCGCGGCCCCGAGTCCCTCTGCGCGGCCATCGCGGACGCCATGGCGCACCTCGGCTCCTGGAACCTGTGGACGCGGACCGACCTCGTGGTGGCGCTGAGCCCCCAGCAGGCGGCCATCTGCGCCCGGGCGGGCTGGAGCAAGGCGGATGTCCACAGGAGGCTGATGGAGCGCGCGGGGCGGCCACTGGGGGATTTGAAGAAGTCCGGCCACTACCGGCCGGAGCGGATGGTGGGCCTTCCGATCGACCTGGACGACGACGGCGCCTTCGTCCCCGCCCTGCGCGACCCCTCCGACCTCCACGTGATCGTCGCGGGCGGCGTCCCCGGCCCCCACAGCGCCCTCATGCACGGCTGGAGCGGCGGGAGCCGGTCGGTGCATAGGAGGTATGAGCCCTAGCGCCGCCCCTCACTTTCTTCCAACTCCAGCAGCGCGGCCTTGAGCCCCGTGAGCCTCTTCCCTCTCGCGAATCCCCCGAGCCCGCCCGAGCCCGCGACGACGCGGTGTCAGGGCACGACGAGGGGCACGGGGTTGCGGCCCATGGCCTGGCCCACGGCGCGGGCGGCGCCGGGCCTGCCGATCTTCTGGGCGATCCAGCCGTAGGAGCGCGTCCCGCCGTAGGGGATGCGGGCGGCCTCGCGCAGCACGGCCCGGACGAAGGGGGTGCAGGCCGAGAGGTCGGCCCGCACGGTGAAGGCGCGGCGCCTGCCGGCCAGGTACTCGGCGATCTCCCGCCGGGCCTTCTTCGCCAGGGGGGAGCCGTCCTCCCCGCCCTCCGCCTCGTCCTCGCGGAGCATCCCGATCCCGCAGACGCCCCGCGCCGAGGCGCGCACGGTGAACTCGTCCTTCACGCGGGCGAGCCAGGGGGTGTCATCGGCCGTGAATAATTCCGGATGAGGATTCATCGATCTTCCCGTTCTAAGGATCTGCTCGCGCTGTCATTCTGAGCGAAGCGAAGAATCTCGGTGTGGCCTTGAACCGAGATTCTTCACTCCGCTTCGCTCCGTTCAGAATGACGTCCTTTGGCGGTTGTTCTTGCCCTACTTCCTCGCCGCGCTCAGGCGCTCGCGCAGCAGCGCCCCGCCGAGCCGGCCCCGGCCCTCGTAGCCGGCCGTCCGGAGGGTGTGCCACAGGGCGGTGGTGTTGCTGGTGAGGACGGGCTTGCCGAGATCGCGCTCGAGCCGGTCGATGACCTCCAGCGAGCGGAAGTTGGTGCAGCTGATGAAGATGCCCTCGGCCTCGGGGGCATCCACCTCGCGGGCCAGGGCCTCGGCGTTCCCGGGGGGGAGAAAGGCGGGGCACTCGACGTTCTGGCCCTTCTCCCGCACCACCGCGATGCCGTGGTCCTTGAGGAAGCCGCCCAGGCGGTCGTTCAGCCACTGGGGATAAGGCGAGGCGACGGCCACCTTCGCGATGCCCATCTCCCGCATGGCCTCGACCAGGGCGGTCGCGGTGGTGGTGGCGGGGATGCCGGTCTTCTCCTGGATGACCTGGGTGATCTCAAGGTCCATGCCCGGGCGCACGAAGCTCCCGCCCGTGCAGCCGAAGCAGATGGCGTCGAGCCTGGCGTGGCCCAGCAATTCGGCCAGGTGGGGCACCTCGTGGATCATGCGGAGGAGGGTCTCCTCCTCGTCGTTCGTGTGGTGGATGCGGGTGAAGTGGACCGAGACGCCCTCGGGGGCCATGCGGGCGCACTCGTATTCCATGACGGTGTTCCAGGAGGGGACGATGAAGCCCAGCTTTTTCACCCAATCCATGATGGCTCTCCTCGGGATGGGGGGGAGCGGCGCCCTCAAGGCCCAGGCAGCGATCCGTTCATGATAGTGGATGCCCGCGCGGGCGGGCAAGGCGGGGGAAAACGGGGAGGGTCAAGGGCACCCCCGGCTGTCGGCGCCTTCCTCCCCCTCCCTCCGACCGCCCTCACCCTACCCTCTCCCAGGGGGAGAGGGAAAACCCCTCCTTCTCTTACCTTTACCGCGCCGCTTCTCCCCCCGGCAGGGTGGCCACCGCCACGGCCAGGAACACGAGCCCGATGGCCACGGCCTCGTTCCAGCGGGGCAGCTCGTTCAGGTAGAGCTTGGCGAAGGCGACGAAGACGGTGAGGGTGATGGCCTCCTGGAGGATCTTGAGCTGGGAGGCGGTGAAGAGGCCGTGCCCCCACCGGTTGGCGGGCACCTGGAGGCAGTACTCGAAGAACGCGAGCAGCCAGCTCAGGAGCACCACCTTCCAGAGGTCGGTCTGCTTGAACTTGAGGTGGCCGTACCAGGCCAGGGTCATGAAGACGTTCGAGGCGACGAGCAGCAGGACGGTGAGCATGGGGGGCGCGCTTCCTCCGGCGCGGCGCGAAGGGGCGAAGCGCGGGGGGCCGGCTTCTCGGCCGGGGGGCGGGCCGCACCCCCGCCCGGCGCGGGCCGACTCTAGCACATCCTGCCCCCGGCCCCCGAGTCCTTTTCCCGGGGATTTTCCTCCGCCGGCGAAGGTTAATTCCCCGTTACGTTGCGGGCATTCCCGCATTGTGAGGGGCCCGCGCGGGCGGTACACACAGGGGCAGGAGATTCATCCGCGCGCGTTGCGCGGCCCGGCCGCCGCCGGGGGGCCAGCATGCCCCGCTCGAAGCCCCGGTTCCTTGCACTGGCCGCCGCCCTCTTCTTCCTCTCCCTGGTTCCCCGGGAGGCCGGCACCGAGCCCGAGATCCCGCCCCGGCTCGAGAGCGCCCTGCGGCTGCTCGAATCCGTGCCCGAGGGCGGGCCGCTCGCCGCCTTCATCCGGCGGGGCGGCGTCCGCCTCCATTTCGGGACGTGCCGGATCGCCATCGAGAGCACCCAGGCCTCGGCCTGCTTCGACCACCGCTCCCGGGCCATCACCGTCTCGCGGGACCTCGATGAGGCGCCCCTCGACTTCCTCGCCGCCCTCATCGCCCACGAGGCGACCCACGCCGAGCGCAGCGTCCAGACCCAGATCGGCTACCTCTTCCGGCCCTCCCCCGAGGCCCGCCTCCAGCTCATGCTCGTGGAGGAGGCGGCGGCCTACCGCGCGCAGGTGCGGGTCTGGCGCGTCCTCCGGAACCGGCCCGGGGCCTCCGAGTCCGAGGGGGCGCCCTGGCAGCGCACCCGGGCGATGGAGCACCTGGCCCGGCGGGTGGAGAAGCAGGCGACGGAGGAGGACCTCATCCGCCTCATCGCGCGCGACATGGGCTACAGCGCCTACTACGGCGAGAAGCCCGCGGGGGCCTCGGCGGGGATCGAGTAGGGGGCGCCGTTTTTCTCCCACCCCATTTCTCTGGCGTCGTCTTTAGAGAATATTAGAGGCGTTCATGAATTGGACTTCCCCCCTCCCCCTCCGGGGGAGGGTTGGGGTGGGGGAGCGCCCATTTGCGGCTTTCCCTCCCCCTGCCCCCTCCCGCCTATGCGGGCCGAAGCCCCTCTAGCCGCCTTCGCGAAGCCCGCTTCGGCGGGCGAAGGCCCGGCGGGAGGGGGTATTTTCGAGTCATTCACCCGCAGCATGGCCGACCTCTTCCCAGCGGCGGGCTTCCAACCCGCCCCTTCACCGGACCAGCACCCCCGGCGGCCGGCCCCGCCCCTCGACGAAGCCCGCGTCCGCCCCCGCCAGCCCGAGCTGGGCCAGCGCCTCCTCGAGTTCGCCGTCGGGCGAGAGGCGGATGGCCCGCCGGCTGGGCCGCTCCCCGGCGGCGAGGTCGCCCGCCGTCACGAACACCTCGGGCGCCAGGGCCCCCTCCAGGTCCCTCCCGTCGAGCAGCCCCACCAGCCGGCCGCCCTCCGGGCGGACACCCTCGAAGACCGCCACCCAGGGCGCGTTCTTGCGGTTCATGGCGAGCCAGGCCTCGCGCGCGTCGTCCTCGGCCTGGACCAGGACCACGGCCTGGAGGAAGGTCTCGCGGAGCTTCATGGAAGCTCTTTCGACGCTGCCGCCGTCACCTTGCGAAGGCCCACCGGCACAACCCCCAGAGGACGACGGCATACAGGACGTGGGGCACGAGGGAAGCCGGGATCAGCTTTGGGCTCACGCCCAGGCCCAGGAACCCCCACCCCATGAACGGGAAGAAAACCACCAGGATCACCACCCACAGGAAAAGGCTGAGCGCGAGGGCATTCCAGAAGCTCAGGTTGTCTCGGAACAACACCACGAAGGCCAGGGTCCAGAAGGTCAGGTAGGCCACGTGGAAGAGAAGCCCCACCGGGAGGGGCAGCGGGCGGCCCAGGAGGGTTTCGGCGAAGGCCAGGCTCGGCTGCTTGGGCATGGGCGCGAGACCCAGCGCGAAGGCCGGGACCATCACGGCCGATAGGATCAGCGAGACGAGAACCCCCACGGCCAGCGCCTTCCCGATTTCCCTTCCCTCGAGTCGATGGATTCTCATTCTTGCGCCTCCTCATCTTCGTCCGGCCGGCGGCAATGGCGATCCTTTTTTCGGCTCTCATGAACGGCGGTTATCGTTGGAGTCCTCCGGCCTGCAGGCGGGCGGGCACCCCTCGGCGCTCCGCCCGCAGCAGTTCTCGGTCAGGTAGTCCACCAGCCCCCGGATCGTCTCGTAGCTCGCCGCGTACACGATGCTCCGCCCCTTCCGCTCGGATGTGATGAGGCCCGCGTGGCGCAGGCGCGCGAGGTGGAAGGAGACGGAGTTCGGGGGCCTCCCGAGCTGGCGGCCGATCTCGCCTGCGGGCAGCCCCTCCGGCCCCGCCTGGACCAGCAGGCGGAAGAGGGCCAGCCGCGCCCCGTGGGCCAGGGCGGCCAGGCGTTCGACGGAATCAGAAGCGGCTCTCATTTCCATATTTCAAGTATATTTGAAATATGTGGAAGAAGCAACCCTTTCTGGGGAAGCCTCCTCCCGCCCTACTCGCCCCTAAACACCGGCTTGCGCTTCTCGCGGAAGGCGGCGAGAGCCTCGGCGAAGTCCCGGGTGTAGTTGAGGGGGAGCCTGAGCGCGTTCGAGAACTCGATGGCCTGGGGCAGCGCCATCTCGGCCGCGTTCTGGATGACCTTCTTGGCGGCGCGCACCCCGAGGGGGCCGTTGTCGCGGATCTGGCCGGCGAGGGCGCGGGCCTCCTCCATGAGGCGCTCCTTGGGGTGGGCGCGGTTCACGAAGCCGATGCGCTCGGCTTCCCTGCCGTCGAAGCGCTTGGCGGTGTAGATGAGCTCGGCCGCGAGCCCGGGGGCGAGGAGGCGGGGGAGGCGCACCGTGCCCCCGGCGCCGGGGAAGATGCCCAGCGCGCACTCGGGGAAGCAGAGCACCGCGTCCTCGGCGGCGAGGCGCATGTCGCAGGCCAGCGCGATCTCCATCCCGAAGCCGAAGCAGGGGCCGTTGATGGCGGCCAGGGTGGGCATGGGGAGGCGCTCCCACAGGGTGACGGCCTCCATGCCGGTGAGCTGGAAGCGGTCGGCCTCCTCCTTGGTGTGCGCGGCGCTCTCCTTCAGGTCCCGTCCGGTGGAGAAGGCGCGGCCCCCTCCGGTCAGGATGACGGCGCGCACGCCCTTTTCCTCCGCCAGCGCGAGGGAGAGGGCGCGCAGCTCCCCGGCCATGTTCATGCCCAGGGCGTTCAGGCGCTCGGGGCGGTCCAGGGTGACGGTGGCGAGGCCGTCCGCCTCCTCGTAGCGGATCTCCTTGAACGCGCGCACGGGGCCTCCTCCTGGAATCAATTTGCTCCGCCCAAATTCGTAGGGGCGTTCAATTGAACGCCCCTACGACAAACCGCCATGTCCACCTGTAGGGGCGGCCCCCCGTGGCCGCCCCGGCCGGGGCAGGCACGGGGGCCTGCCCCTACGGAAATCATCGCCCCCCCCTCACGCCTTCAGGTGGCTCACCACCTCGTCGAGGTAGCGCGCGGCGACGGCGCGCATCTCGTGGGGCTGGAGGTTGCTCACCGGGTGGGGAAGCTGGACGTAGGGATGCCCGGCCATGCCCTTGCCCTTGAACTGGAAGTCCGCCGCGTTCTTGAAGGCCTCGGTGATGATGGTGGTGGCGGGGACGCCCCGTTTCTCGAACTCGACCGTGTCGTGCACACTGCACAACGTGCAGGACCCTCACCCCCCCAGCGCCGCGATGGCGACGTCCACCTCCTTGGCCATGTCCTCGATCAGATCGTCGGGAGCCGGCTTCGAGTAGTGCTCCTTGCGGCGCATCACGACCTTCGACACGTCGTAGCGCTCGCGCAGGAGGTCGCCCAGGGTCTGGAGGATGATGTCGGCCTGCTCCTTGGTGTTGTCGAGGAGCCCGACCACCTTGCCGGAGAGGGCCGCGGGGCGGGGCGCCTTGGGGACGCTCTTCTTGCTCCCCCCCGCCGTGGGGTCCACGAAGCCGAGGTTTCCTGCCATGGAGGGCTCCTTTCGTAAGCCGTTTTGGGGCGCCATCTTAGCCCCCGCTCCGGAGGCGTGTCCATAGGGGCACTTCCCGGGGCGGGCCGGAAATTGTATGAATATGGGCAAAACCGGACCCGCTGATTTCGGTCCAAAAGGTCCGCTAATTCACCGGCCCGCGCGAGCCCCGCGGCTCGCCGCTCCCCGCGCCAATCCGCTTCGGAGGTTCCGCATGAGCGAGTTCGCCATCGTCGGCAAGCCCAACCCGCGCTTCGACGCCCTGCCCAAGGCCGACGGGTCGCTTCCCTACGGCGAGGACCAGATCCCCGCCAACGCCCTGCACTGCGGCCTCCTCTACAGTCCGGTGCCCTGCGGCAAGCTCAAGAGGCTCGACACCTCGGCCGCCGAGCGCGTCCCCGGCGTCGCGGCCGTCCTCACGGCCAAGGACGTGCCGGGCAAGAACGAGCACTACGGCTCGGGCTACCCGCCCCACCCCTCCCAGCCCATCTTCGCGAAGGAGGATATCCGCTACACCGGGGACGTGCTGGCCCTCGTGGGGGCCGAGACGCGCGATGCGGTGGAGGCCGCCATCGCCGCCATCAAGGTCGAGATCGAGGCGGCCGAGGGCGTCTGGACCACCCGCCACACCGAGCCCGGCGCCGAGGCGCGCAAGGTGTGCGACTTCGAGGTCCGCCGCGGGAACGCCGAGGAAGCGCTCTCGAGGGCCGACGTGGTGATCGAGCGCACCTACCGCACCCAGCTCGCCGAGCACGCCTTCCTCGAGCCGGCCTCCGGCACCTCCTGGATCGACGCGGACGGCGTCGTCACCATCCGGGTGGGCACCCAGCTCATCGAGAACTACCGGGCGGTGGCGGCGGTGCTGGGGCTCCCCCACAGCAAGGTGCGGGTGCTGGGCACCTTCGTGGGCGGAGGCTTCGGGGCCAAGGGGGTGATGACGGTGGAGCCCTACCTCGCCCTCCTGACCTGGAAGACCAAGCGCCCGGCCGTCATGGTGATCGGCCGCGAGCACGGCATCCGCTCCACCATGAAGAAGCACCCCTTCGAGATGCGCTACCGCACGGGCGTGAGCCGCGACGGGAAGATTCTCGCCGTGGACGCCGACATCGTCGGGGACGCGGGGGCCTACCCGCACAAGACCAACCTCTTCCTGCTGGGCGCCATGTGCATCGCCGCCGGGCCCTACGAGATCGAGAACGTCCGGGTGCGCGCCCACGGCTATCTCACCAACAACCCCATCACCAACGCCATGCGCGGGGTGGGCTCGAACCAGGTCTGCTTCGCCTACGAGAGCCAGCTCGAGCTGGCCGCCCAGGCCCTCGGCATGGATGCGATGGAGCTCCGGCGCCGCAACTTCATCCAGAAGGGGGGCAAGCTCCCGACCGGCCAGCCCATCGTCAACTCGCCCAACCTGGAGGGCTGCCTCGGCGCGGTGCTCAAGGCGCTCGGGCCCCGGCCCCAGGCCCGGCCCGGCAAGCGCATCGGCCGGGGCGTCGCCGCCAACATCACCGGCTACGGGCGCCCCTTCGACGCGGCCGAGGCCGCCGTCCACATGGAGAACGACGGGAGCGCCGTGGTGCGGGTGAGCGCCCCCGACATCGGCGCGGGCCAGGGGGCGACGCTACTCTCCATCGCCGCCGAGGAGCTGGGCCTGGGGCTCGGCCAGGTGAGCATCCACCTCTCCGACTCGGCCACCACGCCGCTCTCGGGCATCACGGCCGGGAGCCGGCAGACCCTGATGGCGGGCAACTCGGTCCGCGCGGCGGCAGAGACCATCAAGAACGGGCTCTTGAAGGGCGCGGGCGCGCTCTTGGAGGCCGCGGCCGAGGACGTGCGCATGGCGGGCGGCGAGGCCTGGGTGGCCTCCGCCCCCGAGCGCCGGGTGAAGATGAACCTCGTCGTGGCCAAGGCGAAGGAGCTCAAGCAGCAGCTCCACTGCACCCAGAACCTCAACCTCCCCCCCCACGTCTACGAGAACCCCCAGCGCTACATGGGGGGCCTGGGCGGCTGGGCGGACTACACCTTCGGGGTCCACGCCACCGACGTCGAGGTGGACGCCGAGACGGGCGAGGTGCAGGTGCTCCGCCACGTGGCCTGCCACGACGTGGGCCGGGCCTTGAACCCCATCAGCGTCGAGGGCCAGTTCGAGGGAGGGGCCGTCATGGGCATCGGCTACGCCCTGCACGAGGAGATCACCATGCAGAAGGGCGTCTGCCGCTCCCAGAGCTTCCACGAGTACCTGATCCCCACCTCCTCCGACATCGGGGAGTTCCAGTCCATCATCCTCGAGTGCGGGGAGGGGGACGGCCCCTGGGGGGCGCGCGGGGTGGGGGAGCCTCCCTGCAACAACGCCCCGGCGGCGGTGGCGCTGGCGGTGGGGGACGCGATCGGGACGAGGCTCCTCGACCTCCCCGTCACCCCCGAGCGCGTCGCCCGCGCCGCGATGGAGGCCAAGAAGAACGGAAGGAACGGGCACGGAAGGCAGGCGGCGTGAGGGGGGCAATGGACAAGGACGACGAAATGCGGCGGCCGAAGCTCGAAGCGTTGCACGAGGAACTTGCCCGAGGCGAGGCGAGCGGCATCGCCGAGGGCTTTTCGATGGACCGTTTGTTGGAGGAGTTGGACAAAGGAGCGCAGGACTTGGCGAACGGCCGAATGATTGTCCTTAAAGATGATAAGGTCTTGCGGAAGTTTTTTGCGAGGTTGAAACGAAATTCCTCCGATTGTGATCCCCGCCGATAAATCACGGGCGGCAGAACCATGTTTTCCGTAGGGGAGATGGCCGGATAAGAAATAGGGGCGAACACAAGGTTCGCCCCTGCCGATCTCAATCCCACTGCACCGAGAGGGCTACTGCTGTTGCTGCGGCTCGCCCGCGGGGGGCTGGGGCTGGGCGGGCGCCATGCTCCCCGGCGGACGCTCCCTCGTTCTTTGCTGCTCCTGAACCCCCTGGACCTCGCCGGGGGGCAGGGACCGGCTCTCGCCGGGTCCCCTCATCTGGCCGCCCCCGGTTCCTCCACCGAAGCCTCCGCCGCCTCCCCCTCCCATCCGGCCTCCGCCCCCCATTCCGCCCCCGCCCCGGGCGGCGAGGAGAAGGGGCTCCGGCCCGCCCGCGCTTGCCCCCAGGGGCGCGGCGAGGGAGAGGGCGAGCGCGGCGGCCAGGATTGCGGTCCGTTTCATGACGCACCTCCGAAAAGAGCGGGATGGCCCGTACATGACGGGCGATGATGGCCGGGGCATCTCTTTCCGCAGCCACACGGCAGATTCAGGATTTAATCATCCGCTTTCGTGGGGGATACGACGCGCCCGGGTTCCGGGTGTGGCGCGGGTCGAGACGCTACGCTCCTATGAGTGACTTAGGGCTGAGCCGGCCCCTCTTTGCCAGGAATAAGCCGTCACCCGGAGCGTTCCTAGGCCAGATGACATTTCCGGGGGCGATCGCGCCGTGGCATCCCCGGCAACTGAATAGGGGGCCGGCGACACACCGAGCCCCAGGGCGCAGGAAGGGCCGTGTGGGGCCGCATCTCCACACGGTCTTTTTTTGTCCGTTGATGAGGGGGGACGGATTTAGATAGGGTCCGCAACCCGCCATCTAAAAAATTTCATGTGCGCTCCGGAGACTTTTTTCGCCGCCGTTCGGACGTGGCCGAGCGTGTATACGCCAAAGCTTGTCACGGAATTGAAGGGGTACGACAGAGGGAAACTGGTTTCCGATTTGTTCGCGGGGATCACGGTGGGCGTGGTGGCCCTGCCGCTGGCCATGGCCTTCGCGATCGCCAGCGGCCTCCCGCCCGAGCGCGGCCTGTTCACGGCGATCGTGGCGGGGCTCATGATCTCCGCCCTGGGTGGGAGCAAGGTCCAGATCGGCGGGCCGACCGGGGCCTTCGTGGTCATCGTCTCCGGCATCGTGGGACAGTACGGCTACGCCGGGCTGGCGCTGTGCACCCTGATGGCCGGGGTGCTCCTCATCCTCTTCGGGCTGTTCCGGCTGGGGGGACTGATCCGGTTCATCCCGTTCCCGGTCACCACGGGCTTCACGACCGGGATCGCCGTGGTCATCTTTTCCACCCAGATCAAGCCGCTGCTCGGCCTGCGCATGGAGGCCGTCCCGTCCGAGTTCCTTCCCCAGTGGCAGGCCTACCTGGCGCATCTGGACAGCCTGAACTTCTCGGCGGCCGCGCTCGGCGCAGGCACCATCGGGCTCATCCTGCTCGTCCGCAGGCTCTTCCCCCGGTGGCCCGCGCTGCTCATCGGCATGGCCGCCGCCGCCGCCGCCTCTTCATGGCTGGGGCTGGACGTGGAGACGATAGGCGCCAGGTTCGGCGACCTGCCCCGCGTCCTCCCCGCGCCCTCGCTGCCCGAGGTCCGCTGGGAGGACATCGGGGGGCTCCTCAAGCCCGCGATGACGGTCGCGCTCCTGGCCGCGGTCGAGTCCCTGCTCTCGGCCTCGGTGGCAGACGGGATGATCGGCGGCCACCACCGCCCGAACGCGGAGCTGATCGCCCAGGGTGCCGCCAACATCGGCAGCGTCATCTTCGGAGGGATTCCCGCCACGGGCGCCATCGCCCGCACGGCGACTAACGCGAGGAGCGGCGCCCGGACGCCGGTGGCGGGCATAATCCACGCCCTCGTCCTGATGGCGCTCCTCCTCCTCTTCGCGCCCCTGGCCAAGCAAATCCCGCTCGCCGCGCTGGCCGGCATCCTCGTGGTGGTGAGCTACAACATGAGCGAGCTCCACCACTTCCGCTCCATCCTGAAGGGGCCGAAGAGCGACGCCTTCGTGCTGGCGCTCACCTTCGTGCTCACCGTGGTGTTCGACCTCACCCTGGCGGTGGAGGTGGGCATCGCGCTCGCGGCCCTCCTGTTCATCCGGCAGATGTCGAAGATCACCAACGTCAGCATGGTCACCAGCCCGGCGGCGGGGGATGGCGACCGGCGGGAGGACCTGCGCGCCATCTCCCTGCGGGAAGTTCCCCACGGCGTGGAGGTGTTCGAGGTCAACGGCCCCTTCTTCTTCGGGATGATCGACACCTTCAAGAACGCCGTCCGGAACGTGAAGTGCCCCACGCCGGTGCTCATCATCCGCATCCGGAACGTCCAGGCGATGGACGCGACCGGCATCCACACGCTGCGGGAACTGAGGCACCGGTGCGGCCGGGAGGGGACGGCCCTCGTCTTCTCGGGGGTGAATCCACAGCCCCTCGCCGCCTTCCAGCGTTCCGGGCTGATGCAGGAGGTCGGCCGGGAGAATTTCTGCGCCAACATCGACGAGGCCCTCGCCCGCGCCCGGGCGATCCTGGCCGGGCTGGAGCGGGAGGAAGCGGTGGAGAGCCCCTCCCCTTGGGCCCAAGCAAAATGGCCCTCCCCTTTCACGGGGAGGGCCGAACGTTTCCCTCGGGATTTTTCTCAGGGCTTCCCGGGCTCGGGCCCCTTGGCGACGGGGGCGCCGACGAGGTTGCCCCACTCGGTCCAGGAGCCGTCGTAGTTGCGGACGTTGTCGTAGCCGAGGAGGAACTTGAGCACGAACCAGCTGTGGCTCGATCGCTCCCCGATGCGGCAGTAGGCGACGACGGGCTTGTCGGGGGTGACGCCCTTGCCCTTGTAGAGGGCCTCGAGCTCCTCGCGCGGCTTGAAGGAGCCATCCTCCTTCACGGCCTGGCCCCAGGGGATGTTGGCCGCCCCGGGAATGTGGCCGCCCCGCTGGCAGGTCTCGTTCAGCCCCGGAGGGGCGAGGATCTTCCCGGTGTACTCGTCCGGGGAGCGTACGTCCACAAGGGCGAAGGACTTCCCGTTGGAGAGCAGCTCCTCCACGTCCCGGCGGTAGGCGCGGAAGCTCTTGTTCATCCGGGCGGGGTCCACCTTATAGCTCCCGGCGGGATGCTTGGGGGCCCCGGTGGTGAGGGGGCGGTTCTCCTTGAGCCACTTCACGCGCCCCCCGTCCATGAGGCGGGCGTCCCCGTGGCCGTAGTACTTGAGCTGCCAGACGAACCAGGCGGCGAACCAGTTGTTGTTGTCGCCGTAGGCCACGATGGTGGTGTTGTTCGAGATGCCGAGGTCGCTCAGCAGCTTCTCCCAGTCCTGGTTCGAGAGGAGATCGCGGCGCACCTGGTCGGTGAGCTGGCTGTCCCAGCTCACCCCTACGGCGCCCTCGATGTGGCCCTTCTCGTAGGACGAGGTGTCGACGTCCACCTCGACCAGGCGGACGTTGGGATCCTTGCCGTGCTGGGCGACCCAGTCGGTGGAGGCGAGGACCTCCGGATGGGCGTAGTTGGTGGTAGCCATGGGCGGTGACCTCCTTGCTTGATGCGTGACATGCCGGCGGAAAGTACGGATTCGCGCGAACCATATACAAATAGATATATGACCAAAACAGTCAGTTTTGCAAGGGAAAATTTGGCCCTTCGGGGTATGGCCCGGAAGGGCTTGTATTTAGGCTATTTCCGCGGGCTGCGGGCCAGGAGGGCGTAGACCCCGCCCATGAGGATGCCGGGCAGGACCCCCAGGGCGTGAGCCAGGGTGGCGTAGGCGAGGGCCTCGGCGGAGCCCACCGCGAGCATCCCGGTGAGGAACCGGCTCGCGAAGAAGTGAGTGGTGCCCGTCCCGCCCGGGGAGGGCAGGGCGTAGGCCACCGCCATGACCAGCGTCACGCCCAGGGCGTCCCCCAGGCCGGGCGAGGCGGTCCGGGCGAAGCCGAAGGCCTGGAAGAGGAGCCAGAAGCCCACGGCGTAGAAGAACCAGATGGCCCCGGTCAGCAGGGCGATTCCCGTCGCGGCCTGCCGCTCGAAGATCCCCCCCAGCCCCTTCAGGAAGTGGCCGCTCGCGGCGCCGATCCGCTCCGCGAGGGAAGGCGCGAGCCGCCGGGAGAGCCCGCCCATCCGCCGGACCGACGCTTCGGGATTTCGGGCGAGCCACCAAGCGGCCCCGAGGGCCGCGGCGGAGAGGATCGCGGTGAGGAGCATCGCGTTCCCGATCCCCGGGAAGACCCGTTCGAGCCGTCCCCGGTAGATCAGCAGGAGGGGCGGGAAGAGCGCCGCCAGGGTCACGAGGTCGAGAAGCCGCTCCGTGATCACCGTGCTCAGCCCGGCCCCGAGGGGCACCCCCGCCACCCGCTGCAGGAAGACCGCGCGCGCCACCTCCCCGCCCCGGGGCAGGGCCACGTTCACCCCGTAGCCCACCATCAGGGCGGCGAAGGCGTCATGGGTCCGGAGATCGGGGCGGGAGCCCAGGAGGAAGAGCTTCCAGCGCCCGGCCCGCAGCACGTTCGAGAGGATCTGGCAGGCCACCGCCCCCGCCACCGGGAGGAGCTCCACCCCTCCCATCGTCCGCGCGAACTCCCCCCAAGGGGTCTTCCGGAAGGCCAGCCACAGGAAGAGCACGGTGAGGACGAGGCCGAGGGCGGTCTTCGGCCCGTAGCGCCTCGTCATCGAATGGCCAAGGGCGGATGAGGCCAATGGAACGCTTCCTTGTGGCTGAATCGTAGGGGCGCACGGCCGTGCGTCCCTACCGGGGAGAGCAAATTTTCCTCACCAGGGCATGGGCTGGTGGTCGCGGAAGAAGCCGCCCGTGGGGCCGCCCTCCGGGAGCAGGGCGAGCCAGACGGCGGTGTCGGCCCCCTCCTCGGGAGTGCGGGAGGCGCCCTCCCCGCCCATCTCCGTCCGCACCCAGCCCGGGTGGCACGCGTTCACGAGCACCCCGCTCCCCTTGAGCTCGTCCGCGAGCTGGCGGGTGATGGCGTTGAGGGCCACCTTGCTCAGGCGGTAGGCGGGGGAGCCGCCCCCCATCTGGGCGAGGGAGCCCATGCCGCTCGAGACGTTCACCACGCGCCCGGCGCGGCTCTTCCGGAGCAAGGGCGCCAGCCGCTGGCAGAGGAGCAGGGGCCCCAGCGCGTTCGTCTCCATCGCCGCCCGGAGCACCTCCACGGGCACGTCCAGCGCGCGGTGATCCCAGTCGTTGCGGATGGCGGCGTTGTTCACCAGGATGTCCAGCCTTCCATATTCCTTTTCGATGAAGGCCGCCAGCGCCTCGATGCTCTTTTCGTCGCTCGCGTCCAGGGGATGGAAGCGCACCGGGAGGTCCTCCTTCCGGAGCGCGGCCGCCGCGGCCTCTCCCTTCCCTGCGTCGCGGGCGGTGAGGAGGACGCCCACGCCCCTCGCCGCGAGCCCCCGGCAGATGGCGAGGCCGATGCCCCGGTTCCCGCCCGTCACGGCGGCGACCCGCTCACCGGCCACGGGCGCGGCTTCCCTTCGCTTTGGGTCTGGTCTTGGGTTTTTCTTTGCCCTTGGCGGGGGTCTTGCGTGGCCGGGGCTTCTGCTCAGCCTCCCGGCAGGCGAGCGCCCGCTTGGCCCACTCGACGAGGGCGTCGGCGTCCTCGACGATCTCGACCGGCACCTCGTAGTAGGTCTTGATGATCTGCTTCGGGGTGGGCCGGAAGGGCCCCATGCCGCGCGAGAGGTACTCGGCGCGGCTCGCCTCGTCCGTCTTGAAGTAGAGCCGCTCCTTGTGCAAGGCGCCGAAGAAGACGCCGTCCTTGTAGACGCCCGCCCCCCCGAACATGCGGCGGACCTCCACCCGCCCGAGCCCGGCGAGCTGGTCCTCGACGAACTCCTGGAAGCTGTCCGGCTCCCTCACCATGCGTAGGCCCTGCGGTTCTGGAAGAAGCCTCCCGTGGGGCCCCCGTCCGGAAGGAGCGCGAGCCAGGCCGGGGTGTCCGCCCCCTCGTCCGGCGAGAGCGGGGCGCCCGCGCCGCCCATGTCGGTCCGCACCCAGCCCGGGCAGGCCGCGTTGACCAGGATGCCCGCGCCCTTTAGCTCATCCGCCAGGATGCGCGTCAGCGCGTTCAGGCAGGCCTTGGAGACGCGGTAGCCCGCATAGCCCCCGCCCTGCATCTCGGCCATGCTCCCGAACCAGCTCGACACGTTCACGACGCGCCCGCCCCCGCTTTTCCGCATGAGGGGGGCGAGGGCCTGGGCCAGGCGGAGCGGGCCGTAGAGGTTCGTCTCCAGCGTCTCGCGGAGGGAGGGGAGATCGATGGTCAGCGCGCGCTTCGAGCGGTCGATCAGGATGGCCGCGTTGTTCACCAGGATGTCCAGCCGGCCGAACTCGCGCTCGATGAAGGCGGCGAGCGCCCGGGCCGAGTCGATGTCCCTCACGTCCAGCGGGTGAAAACGAACGGAAAGCCCCTCCTTCTCCAAGCGGGCGCAGGCGGCCCCGCCTTTTTTCCCGTCGCGCGCGGCCAGGACGACCGCGCAGCCCTCCCGCGCCAGCCGGCGGCAGAGGGCCAGGCCCACTCCCTTGTTCCCGCCCGTCACGGCGGCGACCTTGGGCTTCGGCGGCACGGGGGTCTCCTTCCGGATGAGCCGGGATGCCGCGCCATGATATACCAACCCCCTGGCCGCCGCCGAAGGGGCGCGCGGACGGGAGATTGCCGATGCCCCGCCGGGTTCACCTCATGCTCTTCGACGTGGACGGCACCCTGCTCCTGAGCGGGGGGGCGGGGGCGCTCGCCCTGAACGACGCCTTCCTCGCCCTCCACGGGGTGCCGAACGCGATGTCGCGCGTGCACCCGCACGGGAAGACGGACCCCGCCATCTGCCAGGAGATGTTCCAGACCCACTTCGGGCGCGAGGGCGCCGAAGAAGAGCTGGCCCGACTGATGGAGGCCTACCTCGAGATGCTCCCGGCGCGGGTGGCCGGCTCGCGGAATTACCACATCATGCCCGGCTTCCCTCAAGTGCTGGACGCCCTCGCGGCGCGGGAGGACGTGCTCCTGGGCCTCGGGACGGGGAACTTCGAGCGGGGGGCGCGCATCAAGCTCGAGCGCGGCGGGCTGAACCCCTACTTCCGCTTCGGGGGGTTCGGCTGCGACTCCTCCGACCGGGGCCGTCTGCTCGAGGCGGGCTTCCGGCGCGGGGAGGAGCGCGCCCGGCCGGGGACGGAGGTGGTCCGCTGGGTGGTGGGGGACACCTGGCGCGACGTGCGGGCGGGCCGGGCCTGCGGGGCGCGCGTCATCGCGGTGGCCACCGGGGGGGACACCCTGCACGGGCTGGCGGAGGCCGCGCCGGACCACCTCTTCGCCGACTTCCGGCGCGGGGAGGACCTCCTCTCCGTGCTGGACGGCCCCCCCGCATGAGCGGGCCCGGCCGGCGGCAGCTCCTCTTCTGGCTGGGGTTCCTCGCCATCGTGGCCGTCCCGGCGGGGGCGCTCTTCCTGGCGAAGCCGCTCTTCCTGGAACGCTCGGGGGCGGAGGCGGAGCTCCTCCGGCGGGCCGAGGCCCTCCGGGGGCAGCCCCCGGAGCGGGCGGCGGCCGGGGTGGGGCGGATGGCCAAGGAGTATCTCGACACCTCCCGCCACGTGAGCCGGGCCGAGGTGGAGGTCCGGGAGGCCTCGGCGCGGCGCCTGGCCTTCACGGTCTTCCTGCCCTGGAGCGAGGTCAGCGCGAGCCACCGCCGCCGCCGGGCCGAGGCCCTGGGCCGCCTCGCCTCGGGGATGCTCCGGCGGGCGGGGGCGGAGGGGGTGGCGGTCGAGGTGGAGGTGCGGCGCTGGCGCAAGGACTCCGCCGGGCGGAGCGGCCCGGCCGGCCGCTCCCTCCACGATCCCCGGACGGGCCGGAGCGAGTGGCGCGAGGCGCCCTGAGGGCGAAAAAGAACGGCGGCCGCCGGAGCGGCCGCCGTTGGGTGTATGGCCGTGTGGAGGGGCTAGACGGGCACGCCCTTTCTCACGTTGGCCGCCTGCAGCCCTTTGGGGCCCTGGACAATCTCGAATGTGACCCGCTCACCCTCCTGAAGCGTCTTGAAGCCCTCTCCCTGGATGGCGGAGAAGTGGACGAACACGTCGTCCCCTCCGGACTGAGAGATGAATCCATAGCCCTTGGCGTCGTTGAACCACTTGACGGTTCCTTCTGGCACCTTCCTATCTCCCACGTGATGCAGATGCGGCGCGCGACGCGGTACACCCCGCGGACGCGGCTTGCCGCGACCGAAACAACGGCATTGTGGAGGCCGACCTTTTTCGGGGGATTTGGTTCAGGCGTGAGGGAGAGGGCATTTTTCCGTCGTTCCCCGCTCGCAAACCCAACCGCTTTCCTCAACAGCATCAACCGATGAAAGATCGGGCGTAAAAAAAGGCTACTATAAGGTTACCCCCGGCGCAACTGAAAATTCCGGCCCTCCGGCTACCCCGCCAGCCGGCGGACGTTGCCCGCCTGGAGCCCCTTTGGCCCCTGCACGACCTCGAAGCTGACCTTCTCGCCCTCCTTGAGGCTCTTGAACCCCTCGCCCTGGATGGCCGAGAAGTGGACGAAGATGTCCTGCCCCCCCTCCTGCGAGATGAACCCGTACCCCTTCGAATCGTTGAACCACTTCACCGTTCCTTCGGGCATCGAAACGCTCCTAGTGAAAATGGAGAGATAGACCGGATGGGCCATCCCGGCCGGGGACCCCTCTCCATCCCAATGATACCGCAATGTTACTGGGCGGGCGGGCCTTATGCAAATACGAGTTTTTGACATTTTGGAGGATTGGGTATCGTATTGCCGGTCGCCGCGTGAGTCTTTTTTGGGAGCCGGCCGGTGCCCCAGGCCCGAAAATCATCCGCCCTGGCGCTCTTTCCCGAATATGGGCGCCTGCCGGGCATGTTCGCCCGGGAGGTGGAAGGATTGCCCGATGAAATTCTCGATCGCGTCCGCCCGGAGAAGAGCTGGGGCGCCTGGAGCATCCGGGTGCAGGTGAGCCACACGGCCTACATCCCCTACCTTTTTTTCCTGGACCTCCTCGTCCCCGCCCTCTGGCCGGACGGGAAACTCACCCGTGACAAATCCCTCGCGGACACCGGGGGCGCCGACCGCCGGCTCGACCCCGCCCGCTTCCACGCCATGCCCGGCCTCATCGCCGCCCTCGCGGACGGCTGCGCCCTCGCGCGGGAGGTCCTCGCCCGCGAGACCCCCGCCTCCCTCCGGCGCGAGATCCCGCGCCGCGTCCCCCGGGAGCGCCGCTGGGCCAACGGCGAGCGCGTGGCGGACTACTGGGAGAACCTCGTCCTCCCCGCCAATCCGGACGGCATCCGGCGCGACCCCTCGGACCCCGAGCTCTTCCACCAGACCCTCGGCTGCGCCTTCCGCCACATCCTCTGGGAGGCCTTCGTCCACCTCAGGACCATCCAGGCCCACAAGCGCGCCGAGGGCCTGCCGCCCCGTGCCGAGGTGCCCGAAGTGGGGTATATTCCCCGGCTCGCCTGGGACTGAGCGCCCCGGCGCCGCCGCCCCCTTCACCGGAGCCACGCGAGCCCCATGCCCTTCCACGCCTCCTACATGGACATCTCCCCCGGCACCGGAATCCCCCGCGTTGCCAACGCCATCATCGAGATCCCCAAGGGCCGCCGGAACAAGTTCGAGGTGGACAAGGAGACGGGGCTCTTCCGCCTCGACCGTTACCTCTACTCCTCGAGCCACTACCCGGGCGACTACGGCTTCATCCCCCAGACCCTGGCCGAGGACGGCGACCCCCTCGACGTCCTCGTCATGGTGAACGAGCCCACCTTCACCGGCTGCCTCATCGAGGCGCGCATCGTGGGCCTCTTCCGCATGCGGGACCGCGGCCAGAACGACTGGAAGGTGCTCGGCGTCCCCCACACCGACCCCCTCTTCAGCGAGATCAACGGCCTCGGCGGCGTGCCCCCGCACTTCCTCCGCGAGGTGGAGCACTTCTTCCTCACCTACAAGCAGCTCGAGGGCGTCACGGTCGAGGCCATCGGCTGGGCGGACGCCTCGGAGGCCGTGGCCGAGGTGCGCGCCTCCGTCGACCGCTGGCGCGACCACCACATCGCCCGGCCCTGAAAAAAAGGCGCGCGGCCCCCCGCCGCGCGCCCGGAAGAGCGCATCTCCCGTCCCCGGCTTGCGGTCCGTGCCGGGGCGCCCGGTTCCGCTACGCCGCCCGCTCGAACCCGCTGCAGCCGCTCACCGGCGTGACCATCAGGCGGAGCGGGCTGAGCTGCGGGTGGCCGCACGTCTCCACGAGCGCCTCGGGCGCCTCCTTCTTCTTCCGGATTTCCTTCACCTCGCTGTTGATGTGGCCCTCGGCGAAGTGCATGCACAGCCCGCACTGGCCCTCTTTCACCTTCATCATGGCGCGGCATCCCTCTCGTTCGCTTCAAGCGGCGGTCTTCGATTCCCAATGTGCGCGCCGCCGGGCGGCCGGGCCACCGTTTCGAGGCGGCTCCGGTCATTTCCCCGGGCGGTCTCCGGGTTTTCCCCGCCGGGGCGGGCGCCCCTGGCGGGGGGAGGGGGCGTGTGGCAGGATGCAATCGTTCGCCCGGGACGAGATGACCCCGTATGTAGGGGCGGGTTTCAAACCCGCCCCTACGGACCCGAGATGCCCACCCGCGCCCCGCAGGCAGAACGCCCCGCCCTCAGGCCCCCCCTCAAGTGGGCCGGGGGCAAGCGCTGGCTCGTCCCCTACCTTCGGCACATCTGGGAGGGGTATGTAGGGGCGCATGGCCATGCGCCCCGCCTCGTCGAGCCCCTGTGCGGGGGCCTGGCCGTGGCGCTGGAGATCAGGCCCCGGCGCGCGCTCTTGAACGACATCAACCCCCACGTCGGCAACTTCTACCGCTGGCTCAAGCGGGGCCTCGTCATCCCCGAAGACCTGGAGATGGCGAACGATTCGGGCCTCTACTACGCCCACCGCGCACGCTTCAACGAGCTGCTCAAGGAAGGGAAGGAGACGGGCGCCGAGGCCGCCGCGCTCTTCTACTACCTCAACCGCACCGGCTACAACGGACTCTGCCGCTTCAACAACTCGGGCGGATTCAACGTGCCCTTCGGCCGCTACGCCAAGATCAACTACGCCCGCGACTTCACCCCCTACCGCGCCGCCCTGCGCGGCTGGCGCTTCACGAGCGGGGACTTCGAGCGCATCCCCCTGGAGCGCGGCGACTTCGTCTACGCCGACCCCCCCTACGACGTGGAGTTCACCAAGTACGCCAAGGAGGGCTTCGGCTGGGACGACCAGGTGCGCCTCGCCGGGTGGCTGGCCCGGCACAAGGGGCCGGTGGTGGCGTCCAACCAGGCCACGGAGAGGATCGTCAGGCTCTACCGCAAGCTCGGCTTCAGGCTCGCCTTCCTGGAGGCGCCAAGGATGATCAGCTGCAAGGCGGATGGGCGGAAGCGGGTGATGGAGGTGGTGGGGGTGAGGGGGTAGCTATGAAAATGTAGGTTATTTATGGTAGAATAAATTTAATTTTAGGAGGTATTGTTATGAACGATGACAAAATTTCAAATGTTTTGCCTCCGCCAATTAGCGAGCCAGCCGATCCGAATGGTAACCCTGGCAAAGAAAGTGAGCCCGGAGGGAAGGCCGATCCTCAACCATCCCCGGGAAAAGGTACGCAAATTCCCTGGCATGAGTTTGTGCAGAACGCCTCCGATTATGAAATACAGAATCGCTTTTCTGCAGAAGTGAATCAAATTTTCGTGAGATATGCAGCTAAATTGGCCGATGCCTGCGTTGTGGCTCTAATGGATTTGGAAAGAAGTATCGACGATTATGAATTGGATAGAATATACAACGCCCTCAAGACGCAAAACCCTTCAAAGCAAAAAAACGTGATTCTCTTCTTGTTGAGTCGAGGCGGAAAAATCGAGTCCGCTTATCAAATCAGCAAACTATGCAAGACGTTCTCGAAACAGAAATTCATTGTCTGTGTGCCAAGGCAGGCCAAGTCTGCGGGGACACTGATCGCAATTGGAGCCGATGAGATACACATGGGTCTACTAGGACAGCTAGGGCCCATTGATCCTCAATTGGGCCATCCTCCAATTCCTGCATTGGGAGTGACTCAGGCACTCGAAGCAATTGCCAAGCTGTCTAATCAATATCCGGGATGCTCAGAGATGTTTGCGGAGTACCTCCGCAACACGCTTACAATTGCTCAAATTGGCTACTGCGAGCGCGTGAGCGAATCCGCGGCCCAGTATGCGGAGCGGCTTCTCTTAACAAAGCCAAATCTCAAGGATGCTGCCAGTAAGATTTCAAATGAGCTTGTATATGAATATAAGGATCATGGATTTGTTATTGACATCGAAGAAGCAAAACGCCATTTGGGTGACGATTGGATTGTGGGCGATTCTGCTTTGATCGAGTTGGCTGAGGAAGTTTATAGTTTGTTTGATCTCGTTAATTTGTTCTTAGAAGTACGTGCGAATAAATATTTAATTGTGGGCGGAAGCTTTAATTCCGATGTTTATGTATTCGACAAGCCTCAGAGAGCGAACTGAAGGCCGCTTCGCTCGGAATGACACTGCCGAAACCGCTTCTAACCCCATCGCATATTCCCTCCATGGAATCGCTTAAGATAACCTCATTGAGGGATGTTTCGTGCCCGGCAACGGCCAAGCGGTCCTGAAAGCCCTCGAACCCCGCCGGGCGGAGCTGCGCCGCCTGGGGGTGAAGCGGCTCGCTCTCTTCGGCTCATCCGTCCGGGGAGACGCAGAAGAGAAGAGCGACCTGGATTTCCTGGTCGAGCTCGACCCCAAGTCCTTCGATGCCTACATGGACGTGAAGTTCTTCCTGGAGGACCTCTTCGGCCGGAAGGTGGACCTCGTCCTGGCCGACGCGCTCAAGCCGCGCCTGCGCCCGCGCATCCTGGCCGAGGCCGTGGATGTGCCCCTGTCATCCTGAGCGCAGCGAAGGATCTGCTTCTGTCTTTGAAGCAGATTCTTCACTTCGCTTCGCTCCGTTCAGAATGACGGCTCCCGACAGCCACGCTCCGTAGGGGCGACCGGCCGGTCGCCCCTGCATCTTTCCCGGCGCCGCCGTCCTCCCCCTTTCGCCCTTTCCCCTCCGGTATTTCCCCCAGGCTTTTTGGAGTTTTTGAAGGCTTTTCGTTTCGCGGCGCTGGAGTATAATCGGAAGCGTTGCGTACGCCGCCGTGATCCCCCATCCCTGTGGAGGGCTGCGCCGTGAAGGTCGCCACGCTCGTTTCATCCCTCGTCATTCTCGCATTCCTGTCCGGCTGCGCCGCCACCCAGCAGATCGTGTGGTCCAAGCCCGGGGTCACGGCGGCGCAGGGGGAGAAGGACCTCGAGGACTGCGCCAACAAGGCGAACATGGTCTACCCCTCCTCCGAGAACATGATCAACCCCAATACCCCGGCCGACGGGAAGCTGGAGACGGGCTACATCATCGACTCCGACGTGCTGAAGGACAATTTTTCGAAGTGCATGGGGGCGAAGGGCTACAAGTTCGCGGGGTCGCAGCCCATCGCCGCCGCCGGGCGGTGAGGAATCTCGGCGTCCGGATTTTTCCCCCGCAGACGGCGATGGGTGGGTAGGGGCGGGTTTGAAACCCGCCCCTGCGGATGTGCTTGTCCGTCTCCGTAGGGGCAGGCCCCTGTGCCTGCCCCGGCCCCCAGAGGGGCGGCCACGGGGGGCCGCCCCTACGAGATTCTCTGCGGTGCCCCCAAAAAGAAGCGGCGGCCATTCCGGCCGCCGCTCTTTTTGAACCGCGTTTGTGTCCGGCCTGCCCGGTGAAGCGGTTCTAGTGCCCTCCCGCCTTTTTCACGTTCGCGGCCTGGGGACCCTTCTTCCCCTGGACGACCTCGAAGGTGACGCGGTCTCCTTCCTGGAGCGACTTAAATCCGTCCCCCTGGATGGCGGAGAAATGGACGAAGACGTCTTCCCCGTCCTCCCGCGTGATGAACCCATACCCCTTGGCGTCGTTGAACCACTTTACCGTTCCGTCCGTCACTGCAGCTTCTCCTGAAACCTGGGCGTTGCCTGGCCCCCTGATGGGCGATGAGGCGCGGCCCGTTTGCCTTTCCCGCGAGCCTGTTGCTGCGGGGAATGGAAAAACGCTAGCACAAGGGGGGGCGCCGCACAAGAGTCGGAAATTCGGCAGGATAGGGGGAAAAGACCTGATTTCGGACCTTCGGCGCCGCCTGTTTCAGAAGCGGGGCTTCTCGAAGCGCTCCAGCATGGGGAACACCCGCTCGGCGTTCTCGCGCAGGCCGAAGAAGACCGGGCCGTCCGCCTTCTCGCCCCGGGCCAGCCCCTCGAGGCCGAGGGGCCGCCCGTCCGGGTGGTAGGCCCAGCCGCCCGTCTCGGCGAGGACGGCCATGGGCCCCAGGATGTCCCACAGGCGGGGGCGGTCCACCACCGAGCAGAAGGCGGCGCCCGCCGCCGCGTAGGCCACGTGGGCCGCCGCGCAGCCGTAGGCCACCGTCTTGCCCGGGAAGTCGAGCTTGTAGAAGCGCTTGCGCGAGGCGGGCCCGAAGAAGAGGGTCTGGTTGTCCACCTCGCGGGGGCCGAGGGGCGCGAGGGGCCGCCCGTTTCGTGTGGCGCCCCGGCCCCGCTCGGCGAGGAACATCTCCCCCGCCGCCGGCATGAAGAAGCCCCCGGCCAGGGGCGCGCCCTCCCGCATCACCCCCACCGCGACCCCCCAGGTGGGCAGCCCGTGGAGGTAGGGGTTGGTGCCGTCGATGGGGTCCACGGCCCAGAGGCGGCCCGCGGGGGAGAGGGCGGCCCCGGGGGCGAGCCCGCCCGACTCCTCGGCCAGGACCGGGTCGCCCGGGAAGCGCCGGGCGAGGCGCGCGAGGATGAGGCGCTCCACCTCGCGGTCGGCCTCGCTCACGAGGCTGCGGTCCTCCTTGCGCTCCGCGCTGGCGCCCGCCGCCAGCGAGAGGGCCAGGGCGCCCGCCTCGCGCAGGGTCTCCTCGATGAAGGCCAGCACCGCGCCCCTCCCCGGATTCTATGTCACGGACCGTGGGCCTGAGAGATTCCAGACCCTACCCGATGCGCCCGGCCCGCGCCAGCCCCCTCTCCTTGCCTGGCCGGAGCCCCGGCGCGATACTCCCCCGCTGTGCGGGGCCCGCCGCCGGGAGCCCGCGGAGGAAAGGATGCCGGCGTCCCCCGTCCCACAGCCCGCCGCCGGGCGCGCCCCATCCGCGCGCCCCGGGATATGCGCCCGCCCGGCGCGGCCCCCGGCGTGAGGCGGCTCCGGTACGACTACACTCAGGGACCCATCGGCCGGGGGCTGCTCTATCTCGCCGTCCCCGTCTTCATGGAACAGATCGCCTGGAACGTGGACACCATCGTCGAGATCTACTGGGTGGGCCGCCTGGGCGAGTCGGCCATCGCCGCCATGTCCCTGGGCTTCATGGTCACCATGTTCGTCCGCTCGGGCGGGCTCGGCATCCGCGTCGCCGGCCAGGCGCTCGTGGCCCAGCGCATCGGCGCCGGGGACCCGGAGGGCGCGGCCTCGCTCGCGGGGCAGATGCTCCTCCTGCACGCCCTCTACTTCCTTCCGCTCTCCCTCCTGGGCGCGCTGCTCTCGGAGGAGATCATGCGCGCCTTCACCCAGGACCCCGAGATCGTCCGCATCGGAGGGGCCTACCTGCGCGCGAGCTTCTGGGTGCTCCTCCTGACGGACGGCATCTTCGCCTTCGCCTCCATCTTCCGGGCGGCGGGGGAGTCCCTCATCTCCGTCTGGCCCATGGCGGCCAGCTCGGTCGTGACCTTCGCCGCCATGCCGCTGTTCATCCTGGGGGCGGGCCCCCTTCCCGCCTTCGGCTTGGCGGGGGCCAGCTGGGGGCTGGGCGCGGGGCGGCTCCTCGGCTGCGCGGTGATGGCCGCGGCCCTGCTCGGCGGCCTCTCGCGCGTGAGGCTGTGGCCCGCGCATCTGCTCCCCTCGCCCGAGCTCATGCGGCGGGTCCTGCGTCTCGCCTGGCCCGCCGGGACCCAGGTGCTCTTCGAGCGCAGCGCCAACATCGTGCTGGTGGGCATGCTCTCGCGCTTCGGCCCGCTGGCACTGGCCGCCTGGGGGGTGGGCAACCGGGTGAACAACATGGGGCTGACGCCGGGCTACTCCTTCCAGGGCTCGGGGCGCACCCTGGTGGGGCAGAACATCGGGGCCCGCCTGCCCGAGCGGGCGCGGCGCGCGGCCTGGGCCTCCCTCGGGGCCTCGGCTGCGGTGATGGCCGTTGTGGCCGCGGGGGTGTTCCTCTGGGCGGAGCCGATGGTGCGCTTCTTCGGGATGCAGGGGGAGGGGGTCCCCGCCGGCGTCCTCTGCATGCGGGTGCTCAGCCTCGGGATGGCCTTCGAGGCGGCGCGCCGCACCCTCTCCGGCGTCTTCGAGGGGGCCGCCATGCCGGCCCCCCCGATGGTGGTTGAGGCGGTCGTGCGCTGGGGGGTGCTCCTGCCGGGGGCGTGGCTCCTCTCGACGCCGCTCGGGGCCCGGGAGGCGGGCGTCTGGTGGGCGGTGGCGGGGAGCCAGGCGGTGGGCGGGGCCGCGCTCTTCGCCTGGTTCGTGACGGCCTGGCAGCGGAGGGTCCGGGCCATGGCCGCGCGGCCCGCCGAGGGAGGGAGCTCGCGCCCGTGAACCTTTTCCCGCGCCGCCGGAGGGCCCATGTCCGCTTCGACTACACGAGGGGCTCGCTCGGCTGGGGCCTCGCGCGCCTGGCGCTGCCCTCCTGCGGGGAGCAGATCGCCTGGAACCTCGACGCCGTGGTGGAGCTCTACTGGGTGGGGCGTCTCGGGCCGGAGTACCTGGCGGCGGTCGCCTTGTGCTTCATGGTGAGCTTCTTCCTGCGGGCCATCCCCCTCGGCTTCCGCATCGCGGGGGGCGCACTCGTCGCGCAGCGGATAGGCGCGGGCGACGACCGGGGGGCCGCCCTCGCGGCGGGCCAGTCCATCCTGCTCACCCTCGCCTACACGGGAGTCTTCGCCGTCCTGGGTTATCTCCTCTCCCCCTGGATGATAGCCCTGATGACGACGGATCCGCTCGTGCGCGAGCTGGGGACGGCCTACTTCCGCATGTCGTTCGTCTTCTTCGTATTCTACGACGGCATCGCCACCCTCGCCCACGTGCTGCGCGGCGCGGGCGAGCCGGGCTACTCCCTCGTGGGGATGGTCGCCTCGGCCGGCGTCGCCACGATCATCATGCCCTTCTGCGTCTTCGGCTGGGGCCAGGTGCCCGGGATGGGCATCGCCGGGGCCCCCTTCGCGGTCGGCATCGGGCGCATCGTGGGCACCGCCATCGTGATGAGTTTCCTCTTCACCGGCCGCTCCCGGCTCAAGCTGAGCCTGGGCGACCTGCGGCTCGACCGGCCGCTCTCCCGGCGCATCCTGGTGCTGGGCTGGCCGGCCGCCGCCCAGAACCTGCTCGAGCGCGGCTCGAACCTCATCCTGGTGCGCATCCTCTCGCTCTTCGGGCCGGTGCCCGTCGCCGCCTTCGGGGTGACGAACCGCATCACCAACGTCTCCCGCATGCCCGCCTTCGGGGTGCAGGCCGCCCTGCGCACCCTGGTGGGGCAGAACCTGGGGGCGGGCCAGCCCGCCCGCGCCGTGCAGGCGGTGCGGCTCTCCATGTGGGTCACCGCGTTCTTCATGGGGACGACCGCCCTGGGCCTCTTTCACTTCGCCCCCCAGGTGGTGCTCTTCTTCGGTCTCACGGGGGAGGGCGCCGAGGTGGGCGCGCTGTGCCTGCGGATCCTGACGGTGGGCCTGCTCTTCGAGTCGGCCCGGCGCGTCCTGGCGGGCGCCTTCCACGGCGCCGCCAACACGAAGCCCCCCATGATCGTGGAGGGCCTCGTGCGGTGGGGCGTCGAGATCCCGATCGGCTACCTGGCCGCCGTGGTGCTTGGGCTCGGGGCCGCCGGGGTGTGGTGGTCCATCACGGGCGGGCAGATCCTCGCCGGGGCCGCCCTCTTCGGGTGGTTCTTTTGGTGGAGCGCGCGGGAGGGCCTCCGGACCCAGCCCGCCGCGCTCCAGTCCCCGGTCGAGTAGCCTTCCTCACCGCTCGTCCGGGAATTCCCATACCGCCGGCCGGCGCGGAATGCCCGGGGGAGAACCGAAAGAAACGGGCCCGGTCAGTTCCGCCTGATCCATCGCCTTGCCTTCAAAGAAGGCCCCGGCCGGCCCGAGGTGCCGGCTGTCCAGCCAGCTTCCATCCAGCTGCCGGCAGGCGGTGGAGTGATCGACCCAGGTCGGGCCGTTCGTGGTGACCGTCATCCGGAAGTCGCGGCAGGTGCGGCCCGCCTCCGCCGGATAGGAGCGCGTGGGCGTCACCCCGCCCAGGTGGCCCGTCTCGGAATTGCTCCAGTTGGCGGTCTGGCCGATCTGGTTGCTCTCGAGCGCCTCCTGCGTGGTGCGCTCCATGATCTCCTTGTCCCGCTTTGACAGCGGAACGGGGGGAATCTCGTCCGGAGCGGGGCCGAGGGCAACCGGCTGCGCGACGACGAAACGGCTCCCCGCCAGGGTCCCGTCCTCGCGGTTCACCCAGGCGCCGTCCGGCTGGCGGCAGGCCGTGTGCCGGGCGATTTCGGTCCTGCCCATGGAGGTGACCGTCATCTCGTAGTCGCGGCAGGGCGGGTCCAGGCCCGCCCGGTGGTTGCGCAGGGGCGTGACCGCGCCCGTGCGGCCGGTCTCGGGGTTGCTCCAGGCGGCGGAGCGGCCGACGGGGTGGTTCTCGAGCGCGTTCTGCGCGGCCCGCTCCATGAGCCGCAGATCATGGGCCGTCAGGGCCACAGTGGTTGCCCCGGCGCCGATGACCGGCCCGCTCACGATGGGCCGCCCCGCGAACTGGCTCCCGGCCAGGACGGCGGTATCGCGGTCCACCCAATTGCCGCCCGGCTGGCGGCAGGCGGAATAGCGGGCGGCTTCCGTCCGGCCCGCGGCCGTGAGCGTCATCTCGTAATCGCGGCAGGGCTGGCCCGCGCCCAGCCGGTAGTTCCGCAGGGGCGTCACGGCGCCCATGTGGCCGGTCGCCGGATTGCGCCAGCTTTCGCTCTGCCCGATGCGGTTGCCCTCGAGCGCGACCTGCGCCGCGCGCTCCATGAGCCGCTGGTCCTGCGCCGTCGGCACGATGGTGAGCGCCCCGGCGGAAGTCGCGGCGAGCATCACCATCCCGGCGGCCAGGGCGAGGAAAGCGGCCCTTCCTCTTGACGCCCTCGAACATGAGATATGCATGACTTGCCTCCTTCCGCCTCAGGGATGGACGATGGGGAGAGGCGGTATCGCGCTGCAGAGGCGGCACTTCCGGATGGCCGGTGCCTCCGCCGTTCGGGAGAACCGGCCAAAATACCGAACAAGGGGCGGGCGACGCAGCCTCAAGAAGACCGAATCCCCCGGCCGGCTTGGGAATCGCCGCTCTTGAAGCGGCTCGTCACGGCCACACCGGCCGGGGCGGGATGCCCGGAGGCGAGCCGTAGTAGGGCGGCTCCGCGTAGGGAGGGCCCGGCTGCGCGAAGGTGCCGCCGTCGAAGCGCGAGCCCGCCAGGGTGGAGTCGGCGCGGTTCACCCAGGCGCCGTCGGACCGGCGGCACGCCGCGTAGCGGGCGACCTCGGTGGTTCCCCCCGTCGCGATCGACATCTCGTAGTTCCGGCAGGGCTGCCCGATGCCCGCTTGCTGGGAATCGAGGGGCGTCACCGCGCCCTGGCGTCCCGTCACCGGGTCGCGCCAGATCTCGGCCTGGCCGGAGCGGTTGTTCTCGAGGGCGATCTGCGCGGCGCGCGTCGCCAAGCGCTGCTCCTCGGCCGAGAGAGGCGCGGCGGTCCGCGCGAACGCAGGCCCGGCCGCCGAAGGCAGCCCCTCGAAGTGGCTCCCCGCCACGCGCGAGGATTCGCGGTTCACCCAGGCGCCGTTCAGCCGCCTGCAGGCGGAGTAGAGGGCGGTCTCCGTCTGGTTGGCAGAGAGGGTGACCGTCATCTGGTACTCGCGGCAGGACTGGCCGATGCCGGCCTGAAGGTTGCGCAGCGGGGTCACCGACCCCAGGTGGCCGGTCTGGGGGTTTTGCCAGTTGGCGCTCTGGCCGACCTGGTTCCGGTCGAGGGCGTCCTGCGTCGTGCGCTCCATGATCCGCCGGTCGCGGCTCGTCAGCCGGTCGGCGTATGGCCCGCCGGCGGCGCACGACGCCAGGAAAGCGCCGGCGATGGCGAGGGCGGCCGTTCTTCCTGCTATCTGGAGGATGGCTGGTTTTCGCATGGTCGGTCTGTCCGGGCGGCGCTTGCGGCGGCGGTCGGTCGGATGCCGTTCCGGGAGGGCCCGCTGCGGCCGGAGCCTACGGCCACACCGGCGGACGGCGCGGGTAGCCGGGCGGGGAGCCGTAGTAGGGGTCCCTGTCCGGGTCGTACGGGCGGCGGCTGTACGCCGGCCCCTCGAAGAAGGCCCCGGCCGGGCCCGCGTGCCGGCGGTCCATCCAGCTCCCGTCCGGCATGCGGCACGCGGTGGAGTGACCGGCGCTCGTGGGGCCGTTGGTCGTGACCGTCATCCGGTAGTCGCGGCACGGCCGCCCCAGCTCCGTCTGGTAGGTGCGCGTCGGCGTTACGGTGCCGTTGTGGCCGGAGGCGGGGTTGCTCCAGTTGGTGGTCTCGCCGGTGTTGTTGCGCTCGAGCGCCCGCTGCGCTGCGCGCTCCATGAGCCGCCGGTCCCGCTCCGTGAGGACGTCGGGCGAGATCGGGTCCAGGGCGGCGGGGGAGGCGCATGCGCTGAGCAGCGACCCCGCCGCCAGCGCGAGGAACCACGTTTTTATCCATGAATTACGTGTGAAGGGGGCTTCCATGATGTCTCCGCCTCTGCAGCGGGAAACGGAAGCGGCACTACTTATAAGTGTAGCGATCCGGCGGGCGCTTCCATAGCGGGAGAGAACCGCAATTTTCCATGAAAAAAGAGGGAAATATTTCGTTCGCGAAAGGCGCCTTGCGCCGTTTGGCGGCCTATAGACGCCGAAAGGAAAAGAAGGCCGAAAGAGGGCGAACGGAATTCCGGCCGAGGGCGGAGGGCCCGCCGTCGGGAAGGCGCTACCTCCGGTGCAGCAGCCGCCGGCGGTAGAGGAAGCGCCCGTGGAACCCCGGGCCGTAGTAGCGGTGCGGGTACCACGGGTCATACCACGGATCGTAGTAGTACGGGTGGCCGTACCAGGGCGGCGGCGGGAGGTCGGGCCTCCCGTAGACGTAGCCGGGCGGCGCCGGCTCGAAGTAGTTGCCCGCCAGGCCGAGCCGCCCGCGGTTGACCCACTGGCCCTCCTTGTTCCGGCAGGCCGAGTAGTAGGCGAACTCCGTCTGGTTCTCGCGCGTCATCGTCATCTGGTAGTCGCGGCAGGGCTCGTCGGTCTGCGTCCGGAAGGTGCGGATTGGGGTGGTGGTGCCCCGGCGGCCCGTCTCGGGATTGGTCCAGTTGACGCCCTGGCCGACCGGGTTCTTCTCGAGCGCCTCCTGGGTGGCGCCGGCCATGAGCTCCCGGTCCTTCGGAGCCAGGGGAGGCCGGGCCGGCCCCTCCGCCGTGGCCGCGGCGCAGGCCCCGAGGAGGAAGGCGGCGAGGAGGAGGGCGGCCGCGCGCGCGCCCGCCGGAAGGCGGCTTCGGATGCGACGGAGGATGGCCCGCATGGCTGGCTCTCTTTCCGCCCCCCGGGGGGCGTTCCGAGACGGCCCCATCATTCTAGCGCGCCGCGCGCCCCGGGTGAAGGCGCCTCCCGCGCGGGCGCCGGGGGAAGGTGACGGGCGATGCGGGTATAATCCCGCGCGGCCGCTCCCGGCCGGGCGAGGAGGCGCGATGGAAACGAAGAAGGCTCCCGCGCGCGCCTCCACGGTGTACGGCCCCGTGGACTCCTGGCGCTTCGGCCGCTCCCTGGGGGTGGACCTCATCCTCCGGGCGAGCACCTGCTCCTTCAACTGCGTCTACTGTCAGCTCGGGAGCATCCAGGTGGTGACGGCGGAGCGGCGGCTCTTCGTGACGGCGGAGCGCGTGCTGGAGGACCTCCGCGCCTCGGACTGGCGGGGCTCCGGCCTCGTCACCTTCAGCGGGAGCGGGGAGCCCACCCTGGCCCTGAACCTCGGCGAGGCCCTGCGCGGGGTGAAGGCTTATACCGGCATCCCCACCCACGTCCTCACCAACGGGACCCTCCTCAACGACCCCGCCGTGCGCCGCGATCTCATGGAGGCCGACCGCGTCTCGGTCAAGCTCGACGCTCCGGACGAAGAAACCTTCCGGAAGATCAACCGCCCCGCCCCCGGCGTCACCCTGGCCGGGGTGGTGGAAGGGGCGCTGCGCTTCCGCGCCGAGTACCGCGGCCACCTGGACGCCCAGGTCATGTTCATGCCCGCCAACCGGGGCATGGCCGGGGCGCTCTGCGACCTCCTGAATCGCATCCGCCCCGACGAGGTGCAGCTCAACACCCCCACGCGCGCCTACCCCTCGGCGTGGTTCCTCGAGACGAGGGGCCGCTACGACCGCGCCCAGGCCCCCGTCAAGGTGAGCCCCCTGCGCGTCATCTCCCGCGAAGAGGCCGAGGAGGCGGAGCGCGTCATCCGCGAGCGCACCGGGCTCAGGGTCAGCAGCGTGTACGGCGGGGAGTGAGCCTCACTCGCACGCCCGCGCGCCCAGCTCCGCCAGGTTCCCCTCCCAGGCCTTCCACCCCTCGTCCTTGAAGTCGGCCCGCGTCACGAGCTCATCGCCGCCGTCGTAGTACTCCCGGAAGACGCGGCGGTGGGTGCGTGCCGCGCAGTCGAGGATGTGGCCCTCGATCTCCCAGAAGACCGCCCGGCCTTCCGGCAGAGCCTTGTTGACGGTGATGGAAGGGGACAAGAGCTTGAGGTCGCGCAGCCGGGCCACGCCCACCGCCTCGAGGCAGCCCGGGGTGTCCGTCAGGTTGGGCCGGCAGTGGACGCGGGTGAGGACCTCCACCCGGCCCCCGGGCTTGCGGGCGTGGATCCGGTACTCCCACGTCCGGACGGCGCCGCGCCGGAACTCCCGCCACTCCACAGGCGCCTGGGCCGGGGCGCTTGAGGCGAGAGCCGAGGCGAAGAAGACCGCCGCAAGCCCGAGCCCCCATCCCCGCGCGGCCCGCCGCATTGGATGCTCCCCCGGCTCCCGGAAAATACGGTCGTGCGGGGAGTATAGCGTTTGGCGCAGGGGAAGGCCGGGCGGTCACATCCGCCCGTTGCGCTTCATCAGGTAGAGCTGGGCCGCGTGCCAGGGCAGCGCGGCGGCCTCGCGCAGGTGGTAGTACGCCCACCGCCAGGCCGGGTTGGCCTCCCGGCCTCCGGGGGCGGGGCTGCCGTGGGCCTCCAGGCCCAGCCGCCGGAGCAGCCAGACCCCCCGGTAGAGGTGATAGGGGTCCGAGACCACCAGCACGCGCCTCCAGCCCTCGCGCGCCAGGATCCGGTGGGAGAAGACCGCGTTCTCCAGCGTCGAGACCGAGCGGTCCTCCAGCACGATGCGCCCGGGCGGCACCCCCTCCGCCAGGGCCAGGGCGCGCATCGCCTCGGCCTCGGTCCTTGGGGGGCGCCTCCTCCCGCCCGAGAGGAGGAGCACCGGGGCATGGCCCTCCCTCACGAGCGAGGCCCCGTGCAGGGCCCGCCGCCTGAGGGCCGGGCTCGGCGAGCCGTCCCGGCGCAGGGCCGCGCCCAGCACGAGGACCGCGTCATAGGCCTGGAGGGGTTCGGCCGGCATGGTCGTCCGGAGGATTCGGGCGGCACCCCGGGATTCTGCCCCATCCGCGCGGCGGGGCAATCGGGCGTTTCCCTATCTGCACACCTGGGCGGGCAGCTTCTCGAGCCGCTCGAGGGGGCGCCAGCCGCGCTCGGGGTACTCGATGCGGGTGATGCGGCTCCCGTCCGCCGCCCGCCACTCGATGGAGAGCGGCGCGTAGCGCCCCCCGGCGCAGTCCACCGCGTAGCCCCCCAGCCGCTCGGCGGGGGCGGGGCGCTCCCCGCCCCCGGGGGGCTTCAGGTTGAAGGTCACCTGGCGCGGCATGGCCAGCACCGAGAGCTTGCGGTAGATCTCCAGCACCGCCTCGCAGCTCCAGGTCTCCTCCAGGTCCCTCAGGCAGGCCGTCCGGAGCACGACCTCCTTCGCCCCGCCCGGCTCCGTCCGGAGCACCCGGTAGGCGCGCGTCTCGGCGTAGGCGCGGTGGTACTCGGTCCAGGTGGCGGATTCCTTCGCGGGCGGCGCGGCGGCGGAAGCGGCAAAGGCGGAGGAGGGGATAAGAGCGAAGAGCAAAAACGCAAGGGAGAGGTTTCTACGCATCAAGTGACAAGAGGCAACCCTTCACCGCCTCGTAGAGGTTCTGGAGAAGCTCCTCGAAGGCATCACCCTGGGTCGCGCAGCCCGGGATGGCCGGGACATAGGCCCAGCAGCCGCCTTCTTCGGCCTCGTGAACCAGAATCCAAAGATTCACTTTGCATGTCCTCCCATACGGTCGTTCCTATCATAGCCGAACATCAGCGGCTTTTTGAGGTCACAAATTGTTACCTCAAGCGGGGCCTTTGCAATCACCTCGCCGGCACAATCTTGAGGTCGAAATCCGGCGGTCGGGCTAGCGGTAGGTGAAGGGGCGCTTCGGAGGCCGGGGGCTGATCGTGTTGCGCAGGACGCCGAGGGGTCCCATGTCGATCTCCACGAGGTCGCCGGGTCGGATCCAGCGGTCGATCTCCATGCCGCAGCCGCCAGGGACGGTGCCCGAGCCGAGGAGGTCGCCCGGTAGCAGGTTCTCGTCGCGGGAGGTGTAGGAGACGATCTGCTCGAAGGTCCAGTACATCTCGCCGGGAGTGGTCTCGATCCAGGTCTCGCCGTTGACGCGCGCCGCCATGGGGATGTTCTTCACCTCGCCCACCTCGTCCGCCGTGGCGATCCAGGGCCCGAGGCTCCAGCACCAGTCCTTGCCCTTGTAGGGGCCCGTTCCCATGGCCATCTCGCCCGTCTGGGCGTCGCGGGCGCTCCAGTCGTTGAGGATGGCGTAGCCAAGGATGTGCTCGGTGGCCCTCTCCTCGGGGATGTCGCGCCCCGGCTTGCCCACGACGCAGCAGAACTCGAGCTCGAAGTCCATCTTCTCGGTGTAGCTCGGCCAGGGGACCTCCTCGCCGGGCCCGGCCATGTGGGCGCAGCTCGACTTGAAGGCGAGGGGCCGCTCGTACCAGGTCTGGGGGATCTCGAGGCCCATCATGCCGAAGGTCTTCTTGAGGTGGCGCTCGAAGCCGGCGAAGCCGCGGATGAGCGGGGGGCGCTGGATGGGGGCGAGCAGGCGGGCCTCGCCGGGCCGGTAGAGGAGCTGCTCTCCGCGCGGTCCCCGCAGGCCGTCCTTGGCGAGGGCGAAAGCCAGCGCCTCCCGGGCGGCGTCGAGGCCGGCGGCCCCGGCGGCGGCTAGGGCGAGCATATCGGAGGGCAGGATAGCGTCGGCCATGGCCTGGGGACGGGCCGAGCCCCGCTCCTTGAGGCGGGCGGCAGCGGCGAAGTTGAGGTCCGCGTACACCACCTCGCCCCCCTGCGTGGCCACGGCCCCGAGGCGCTCGAAGGGGCCGACCGGCGTCCTGATCTCGAAGGTGCAGAGCTTCATGGGGATGCCTCGCGCGCGGGGGAGGGAGCTAGAACTCCACTTTGTCGCGTTCGTCGGTCTCGGGGAAGGGCCCCTCCTTGATCTCGAGGAACTTGGTGCCGTCCTCGAGGAACTCGACCTCGTGGCCCTCGCACATCAGGATGAACTCGCCCGCCCGCACGACGGCCTCGCCCAGGTGCTGGCCCTCCTTGGTGTAAACGCCGATGCGGGCCGAGCCCTTGAAGCAGATCATGATTTGGTGGCGCGTGGTGTTGGCGGAGGGGCGCTCCTCCACGACGTGGTAGTGCGCCTTCGTCGTCGCCCCCTTGGGGCGGTTCAGGAGGATGACCTGGAGCGGCAGCTCGTCCGCCGTCATGTGGGCCTTGGTGCGGCGCTCGACGTCGGGGTCCTGCCCGGCGTAGGCCGTGCGGATGTGGTTCTTCGCCTCCTCGGTGTCGAGGTAGGGCGGGAAGAGGTCGTAGTCCTGGAAGTTGGCCTTGACGTGCATCGCCACGATGCGCCCGTCGTCGGCCTTGTAGTAGTCCACCCCCTTGCTTTGCACCTCGAGCGCCATGGCGGGATCCTCCCTGGCCGCGGAAGCCCTACCCCGCGGGGCCGACCGCGCGGGATGTCGGAGACGGAAAAGATTGGCACAGCCCCCGGGGGCTGTAAAGACTGAGGGGCCCCCTATCCCACCTTCACGATCTTCATGTTGAAGTCCAGGGGCGGGGCGGCGCGGACGAGGCGGGAGGTGGAGATGAAGTCCACGCCCGCCTCGGCGAGGGCGCGGAAGCCGGCGCCCCCGACCCCCGAGGCCTCGAGGGAGTAGGGCTTGCCGGTCCGGGAGGCGGTCCCCTTCTGGCGGGCGCGGGAGACGGCCTCCCGCAGGGTGGCGAGGTCCATGTTGTCGAGCAGGATCATGTGCACGCGCCCGTCCGAGAGCACCTCGTCGAGCTGGGCTAAATCCTGCACCTCGATCTGGATCTCCGTCATGTAGCGGAGGCCCCAGACCCGGTCGATGGCGGGTCGCACGCCGCCCGCCACGGCGATGTCGTTGTCCTTGATCAGGTCCCCGTCGAAGAACCCCAGGCGGTGGTTGCGGGCGCCCCCCGTGCGCACGGCGTACTTCTCGAAGTGGCGGAGCCCGGGGGTGTTCTTGCGGGTGTCGATGACGCCCCCGAAGCCGGCGGGGAGGTCCCCGATCTCCTTGAGGACATTCGCGGTGTGGGTGGCGATCTCGGAGAGGTGGGAGAGGAAATTGAGCAGGGTGCGCTCGGCCTTCAAGAGGGTCTGGGCGTGGCCCCTCGCCCGGCAGACGACGGCCCCGGCCGGGACGCGGGCGCCCTCTTCATATTCCCACCCGGCCTCGGGGGGCTTGGCGGGGCCCAGGGCGAGGAGGCTCTGGGTCTCCTCGAGGATGGCCAGGACGTAGGGCGCCCCGCAGAGGAGGGCCGCCGACTTCGCCTTGACGTGGGCCTCGCACCAGGGGTCACGGGCGGCCTCGAAGTGGAAGGGCCCCGGGCCCAGGTCCTCGGCGAGCCAGGCGCGGATTTGGGCGCGGAGATCCATGCGGCCGCCTCCCCTCGCGCGCGGGCTAGACGATCCGGAGCATCCGCTCGATGGGGAGGCGCGCCCGCCGGGCCAGCTCGGGATCGACGGTGATCTCGTGGACCATGTCGCGGAGCGAGATGTAGAGGTTCTCGAGGGTGTTCTGCTTCATGTAGGCGCAGAGCGCCTCGCGGCTGGCGGGGATGAGGGTCTTCTCCGGCACCGCCTTGTGCATGGGGTGGAGGTTCCCCACCTCGGTGGCCACGATGACCTCCTTCTGGGGCACCTCCTTGATGAGGGCCACCATGCCCTGGGTGGAGCGGAACTGGAGCATGGTCTCGGGCACGATGCCCTCGCGCACCTGGCGCATGCAGGCGCTCGTGCAGCCGCACTCGGGATGGACCACCGTGATGGCGCCCGGGTGGAGCCGCCGCTGCTCCTCGACGTGGGAGGGCCGGATGCGCTCGTGCACGTGGCAGGCGCCCATCATGAGCCAGAGGCGATCGAGGGGCTGGCCCTGCTTCTCGAGCAGGCGCGCGGCGTAGAAGCCCAGGAAGAGGTCCGGCAGGAAGAGGATGGGCTGGCCGGGCCGCGAGTTCTTGACGACGTGGAGGAGCACCTTGCCCGCGTTGGCCGAGGCGCAGCAGTAGTCGCTCAGGGCCTTCACGTCCAGGTAGGTGTTCACATAGCTGATGACGAGGCCGTCCGGGTGCTCCTCACGCCAGGCGCGCACCTTCTCCGCGTCGGCGTGGGCGGCCAGGGAGCAAAGAGCCCCCAGGTGGGGCGCCAGCACCTTCTGGTGGGGCTTCTTCAGGGCGGCCAGGATCTGGGTCATGAAGAGGACCGAGGGCTCGACCAGGACGTCGGCGTCCGAGTCCGCGCCCATCCGGGCCAGGTAGAGCGAGTCGCCCACGGCGTCGGCCACGTCCTGGATGTCGGCGGGGACGTAGTTGTGGGCGAGGACCAGGGCGTTGCGCTCGGTCTTCAGCCGGCGGATCTCGCCCTGGAGGAAGCCGCGCTCCTCCTCCGTGAGGTTCGCCGAGTCCGCCTCGGGCGGGATCTCCGGGATGTCGATCGTGGGGCCGAGGTCCACCTGGTCCATCATCTCGATGGCCTCGGTCGCGGGAAGGATGTCGCCGGCCTCCACCACGCGGTTGTCGAACATTCGGGCGCTCCTTGCGCATTCGGTGCCCGCCTGGGGCGGGCGGTGGAATGGAGGGGCGGGGGAGGGCTTGTTCTATTTTTCACAAGCCCCGGCCTTCACGTTCCCCGCGCCGCCTGCCGCGGTGCGCTCTCACGGGAGGCCACCGCCGCCCAGCGGGGCGGCGGGGCGCGATGTCCCAGGCGCGGGTGAATTATTTCACGAAAGTCCCCGGGGAGCAATCGCCCCGGGGGGTTTGTTCTTGCCCCTGGGGGAGCTTTCTGCTAGTTTTCCTCCGTTGCGCGAGTGCCTCTGGGTAATGGGAGGCGGGTGCCAGCCCCCTCCCTTCCCCCGGTAGCCGGCTTGCGGGCCGCGGGCAGATAGGCCCGCTTTTTTTTGGCCGAGGGGGAAAAAGCCCCATGCTGCGCGGGTTTCTTTGGCTCGCGGGGACCCTGATCCTCGCGGGGCTCCTGCTGTTGTCGCTGAGCGGAATCTGCGGCAGCCCGGGGCGCTTCCCGGGCCTTTCGCGTTATTTTTGCAATCGGCCCTTACCGGCTCCTCCGCGGCCCGCTCCCCCCGGGGAGCCCGCCGCCCCGCCCCGTTGACCGGGGCCCCGGGGAGCCTCATCCGGCGGCATGAAAGGTGAAACCATGGCAAAGCCAGAAAGCGCATTGACGGACGCCATCGTCCAATTCGTGCTCGCGACGGACCACGACGGCGTCCCCGAGGACGTGAAGAACATCTCGCGCCGGTGCTGCGTGGACGGGATAGGGCTCATGGTCGCCGGCTCGACCGAGGCGAGCGGGCGCATCCTCCAGAAGTACGCCCGCGAGCTGGGCGGTGAGCCCGAGGCGCAGGTGGTGGGGACGGACATGACCGTCCCGGCCAGCCTGGCCGCCCTCCTGAACGGCACCGCCGCCCACGCCATGGACTACGACGACACCCAGCTCAGCAGCTACCCCGACCGCGTCTACGGCCTCCTGACCCATCCCACCACCCCCGTGCTCGCGGCCTCGCTCGCCATGGCCGAGGCCATGGGCTCGACCGGCCAGGAGCTCCTGACCGCCTTCGCGGTCGGCTTCGAGGTCGAGTGCAAGGTGGCCGAGGCCATCAAGCCCGACCACTACGTCAAGGGCTTCCACTCGACCGGCACCATCGGGGCCATCGGCGCGGCGGCGGCCGCGGCCAAACTCCTGGGGCTCGAGGAGCGGGAGCTCCGCATGTGCTTGGGCATCGCCTGTTCGGAGAGCGCCGGCCTCCGGGCCAACTTCGGCACCATGACCAAGCCCTTCCACGCCGGACGCGCCGCCGAGAACGGGGTCGTGGCCGCGCGCCTGGCGGCCGGGGGCTTCACGGCCGACCCGGGCGTCCTCGACGGGCGCTGGGGCTTCTTCCAGATCATGGGCGGGGGCTGCGACCCGGACCACCTCCTCGGCAAGCTCGGCAGCCCCTGGTCGGCCGTCGATCCGGGCGTCTCCATCAAGCCCTATCCCTCGGGCTCCCTCGGCCACCCGGCCATGGACGCCATGCGCGACCTCGTCATCGAGAAGGACATCGACCCCAAGAAGGTCAAGAAGGTGCGCTTCGGCACCACCTCCAAGGTGCTCGAGCCCCTGCGCTACGCCGAGCCCCAGAACGAGCTCGAGGCCAAGTTCTCCCTCCAGTTCGGGCTGGGCATCCTGCTCCTCGAGCGGAAGGCGGGCATCCACCAGTACCGCGACGAGGTGGTGAGCCGCCCCGACGTGCGCGAGGCCATGAAGAAGGTCGAGCCCTACAAGGACGAGGAGATCGAGAAGCAGGGCTACGCCCTCATCCGCGGCAAGATCTCCATCGAGATGGAGGACGGCACCGTCCACGAGCGGATGTCCGAGCTCTCGCGCGGCACCCCGCAGCGCCCCATGGACCGCGAGGAGCTCTACGAGAAGTTCAAGGAGTGCTGCGGCCTGGTGTACGGCGAGAAGCAGATCGCCCAGATCGAGCGGCTGCTCTACAAGGTGGACACGATCGAGAACATCCACTCCCTCATCGAGCTTCTGGGGCCGGCGCAGGGGTAGGGCATCTCCATCATCTACAATATTCATCCGTAGGGGCGACCGGCCGGTCGCCCCTACAAACGCGGACGGCGCTGCACGTTCGCAGGGGCGTTCAATTGAACGCCCCTACATGAGGCCGTTCCCGCGGCAGGAGCAAGAAATGATCGAAGAGCCCAGGCGGATCCTCGTGGTCTGCTCGGACCTCATGTTCAACGCCAAGATCCGCGAGGCGGGCCTCTCGCCCGGCGCGGCGCTCGAGTTCGTCGGCACGCCCGAGAAGTACGACGAGGCGCTCAAGAACTTCCGGATCGTCCTCCTCCTCGTGGACCTCCACCACCCGGCGCTGGGCGGCGCGGCCGCGGGCGAGCTGGTCAAGAAGCTCCGCGAGAGTCCCAAGAACAAGGGCGCCTACGCCATGGCCTGGGGCGCCCACACCGAGGTGGACCTCCTCAAGGGCGCCGAGCGGGCCGGCTTCGACAAGGTGCTCGCGCGCTCCGCCTTCGTGCGCGAGATGCCCGAGATCGTCCGCCGCGCCGTGAGCCGCATCCGCACCGCCTGATCCCCTCCATGCCGGACCGCCCCGGGGACCCCGCCGAACGGAGTTCGGATGGGGGGAGCCGTCCCAACCCCGAGCCCTTCCAGGGCAGCCTCGTCTGGTGGATCGAGGTCCCCGCCTCCGAGCAGAACTACCTCCAGGGCGTCCTCGAGGGCCACGAGGAGCTCGGCTACTACCAGACCCTCGACCAGTGCGTCCGGCGCGGGCCGGACCGCCGGCCCGTCGCCCTGGGGCGCATCACCTCCACCCCGGACATGCGGGAGCGGCTCGCGCGCCTCCTCGCCGTCCTCGCGGCGGAGTGCGGCGTCTCCCTGCCCGGGCGCGCGCCGGATTTTCTCCCCGACGAGAAGCCGGGGGCCCGGGCGCGGGGGAAGCGGCCGAGAGGGCGAGGATGAGCGGGAGCCTCCGGCCTATCCGGCGAAGACGGCTTCCGGTGGAATTTGAATGGGAGAACGAGAGAAAGACGAGAATGTTTCGGAGAGAAGGAGAAGCCTATCTATATGTGGCCGCTAGGCCGGGATCGGCCTCTTTGCCAGGCCGCCCCGGATGGCGTCGATGAAGCGCCTGGCCTCCCCTTTCCGGTCGGAAGCCCCCCGGATGGGCCTCCCGACGACGATGCAGGAAGCGCCCTCCGCGACGGCGGTTTCCGGATGGGTGGCCCGGCTTTGGTGATCGTCCTTGCTTGAATCCGGAAAGCGCATCCCCGGGGTGACGATCAGGAACTCCTCCGGCCGGGAATGGCGGTCCGCGATCCCGCGGATCAGGCTCACCTCTTTTCCCGAGGAAATCACCCCGTCCAGGCCGTCGTTCAGCGCCTTTTCGGTCCGCTCCCCGACGAGCTGGCTCACCGTTCTGCCGTACATGTGCTGGCAGGCGGCGTCGTCCAGGTGGGTCAGGGCGGTCACGCAGAGCAGCCGGATTTCCCTCCCCTCCCCCCTCGCCGCGTTCCGCGCCGCCACGGCGGCCTGCATGCTCTTCCGGTCGCCGTTCCCGTCGAGGGTGGCGAACGTCACCCCGAAGCGCGCGGCCACCCGGACCGCCTTCGCGACCGTCTCGGGGATGTCGATCCACTTCAGGTCCAGGAACACTTTCTTGCCTGACCCCACGAGCTCCTTCACGAAGTCGGGGCCGGCCGCGGCGAAGAGCTCCAGCCCGACCTTGTAGAACGACACGGCCCCCTCCAGCTCCCGGACGAGCGAGCGCGCCTCCTCCCCGCTGTCGACGTCCAGGGCGAGGATGAGGCGTTCTTCCGGCGTCAGGTGGAGGGGCATGTGCCGGTCTCTCCCGGGCGGGCGCCGCTAAGGTGAACGAAGCCGCATGAATGATTGTTTGTGTGCAATTCCGCCGGACGGGCCGCTTTTTAGCCGCAAACCACGGGGCCGTCAAGCCAAGCGGGGGCTCGCATGAGGAAGAGCGCCGGGGGACGCAGGCTCCCGCGGGGCCATCGCCGGCATCGGGGCGAGCGTTCGCCCGCTCTCTCCGCCCCTACCTCCCGAACAGGCCCTTGAGGCCCTGGCCGATCCCCTCGACGCCCTTCTTGAGCTCCTCCGCCGCCTTGCCGGCCGCGGAGGTGGGCTGCTTGGCGGGGGGCTGGCCGGGGGCGGCCATGAGCTTGAGGCAGGGGTTGTCCGCGGAGCCCAGATCCCCGAGGCCGGCGATGGCGGCGGGCGGGAAGATGAAGATGCCGGCGATGCCGCCGAGCCGGCGCGCGACGGCCAGCTCGTCCGGGCGGACCTTGGGATTCGCGAGGGTCCCCTGGATGTTGACCGGCACCGAGAGGTTCAGCGTGGCCGACTTGGGCCGGGGCGTCACCTTCATGTCGAGGGTTTCCCTGCCGAGATCGATTTTCCCCTCGCCCGCGATGGTGGAGAACTCGCTGTCCACGACGAGGGCGCGGCTGGTCGCCACCCCGTCCCGCACCAGGAAGTCGCTCACCGCGCAGTTGAGGGCCACCTTGTCGGTGCCCTTGGAGAGCAGGGTGCCGAGCACCTGGGTGAAGCCGCCGATGGCGTAGTCCAGCCCGGCGGTGCTGGCCCGTCCGTTGGCCATGACGAACTTGGTCTCCCCGTTCAGGCTGGCCATGATGGCGGCCACGCTCGCGCCCCGGCCCTTGAGGTCCACGGCGAGGTCCGCCCGGCCGCTTACCCAGTCGCGGTGGCCTGCCTCCTTGAGCAGCGCGCCCAGCTCGAGGCCCTTCACCTTCATCCCGGCGGCCGCCGCCTTCGTCCCCGCGTCGAGGGAGAGCCCGCCCGCCGCCTCCCCGCCGGCCACCTTCGCGGTGAAGGGCTGGACCGAAAGCTTCCCGCCGCGCAGGACGAGACGGGCCGCGACCTCCCTGAGCGTGGCGCCGGGGGCCACGACCTCGCCCGCCGTATAGCGCACGTCCGCGTCGAGAAGGCCCAGGGCGTCGAGCGGGAGGGGATCGTTCGGGAAGACCTTGCCCTTGCGGGCCGCGGACTTCTTCTGCCCGCCCCCCGCCGCCTTCCCGCCCTCCGGGGCGCCGAGGAAATCGGCCAGGACGGCGCGCTTGGACGCCAGCTCGGCCGTGATCAGGGGCTTGGCCCCCTTGAGGTTCACCCCCGCCTTGCCCGCGAGGTCCGTCCCGCCCAGGGCGAGCTTGAGGTTGTCCGCCTGGAAGATATCGGGGCCTCCCTTCACCTCGGCGGAGAAGGAGAGCTTGCCGAGGCTCGCGGCCATCTCCCCCGCGATGGGCTTCAGGGCGGCGAGGCTCGCGGCGGAGGCCGAGACGGCGAGGCGCACGCCGCTCATCTTCTGGAGGTTTCCGATCTCGCCCTTCACCTGGGCTTCCACCCCGGCGAGCGAGGCCTGAATGTCCAAGGGGAAGGTCCCGCCCGAGCCCAGGATGCGCCCGAGCGCCCCCACCTTCCCCTTCGCCCGGAGCGGGAGATCCATGTAGGCGCCCTTGAGGTCCAGCGTCACGGGCGCCTCGAGGCCCTCGGCCCGGGTGGTCATCCGCTCGATGGCGAGCTTCTGCACCTCGCCCGTCTGGCCGTCGCGGTAGGTGACGAGGCCGTCCTCGAGCCGGAGCGAGACGCTCAGCCCGGCGGGCAGGCCCCCCCCGGCGCCGCCCCCCGCGCCCGGCTCGCCGAACATCCAGTTGCCGCGCCCCTGGCGGTCGGTCTCCAGGAGGATGTCGGGCCCCACGAGGACGAGGCGCTTCAGCCGGATGTCCCTGGAGAGGAGGGGCCAGAGCTCCACCTCCACCTCGAGCCGCCTGAGCCGGGCCATCTCGGGCCGCGTGCCCCAGGAGGCGTTGGAGAAGCTGGCGCCCTCCACCACCAGCGCCGGGCTCCACCCGATGGCGAGCGAGATGGGGCCCTCGAGCTTGAGGTCCCGGCCCGTGGCGGCCTTCGCCTGCTGGACGATGTAGCCCTTGTACTGGTTGGGGTCGATGGACTTGATGTAGGCGATTCCGCCCGCGATCGCGAGGACGAGAAGCAGGGCGAGGGCGCCGGCGACGGTGCGCATGCGCATGGCCGCGTCTCCCATGGAAGGGGAAGGGGAAGGGGACAGGCAGGAGGACGGCCGCGCCTTCCGGCGGCGGGAAGCGGCCTGGGTGACGGGCGGAATTGTATCACGGCGCCGCCGCGGGGAAGGGACAGCGGGCGGCTGGTGTGTCCTAATTTGAATTGGTCCGAGTGGTCGACATTTGACGAATTGGAGGGGTTCTAAAGATTGGATGGCAGTTTCCGGAAAACCCGTGACGTTGTCAGTTTAACTCCCCCAAAAATCCTTGGGGGAAAGGCCAAAGGCTCTAATAATTGATTGCACAACATGGACGCTGACATCAGAGTTATCGCCGTGGTGCTTGACTGGATAGGTTACTCCCTTTCTTGACCCTTCTTTTTCAGGCCGCAGAAAAACCACATGGCTTCCCTTGCCTCGATCGGCAAGAGAAAGAATCCCCAAGTCTCGCAATATCCGCTCCAATTCCCGGAATTTAATAGGGTGAGGATTCATTACTCCCTTATACCATTACAGGCACCGCCGAAAGCGATAGCCCAGAGGTTATTGAATCCCACCGGGATATTTTGGTTTCCCGCTGGCGCTTCTGGGCTTGGGCTTTGGTTTTAAAGAACCGCTGCCATACTTCGGGCGGGGCCGGTCTAAAAATATTTTCAAAATTATCGTTTTCGGCGGCATAGACAATTTGGGCCTGGCAAACCTCCAAGAGGTCATCAATGGCCTCATGTTCGCTAGGCGCGGTCACAACCAAATCCAACTGGAGCGCATGGGCCACGAAAAGTCCATCTTCTTCGTAAACCACAGCGTCAATGTGAAGTTCGGGCACCGGGCTACCCTCAGGCGGCCTATTTCGGCCAATTATCCGTTCACCATCCGGGGTGTACGGCCCTTTTAATTTCGGGTATCCCGAATTGCCACACAATAGCTATGTTTTGACTTTGTTTGTTGGCATATAAATCGTTGACATATTGCCAACAAAATCATACATTGACGGCGGGCTTGGATTGGGAGGTACCACCATGGAGTTCCCGTCGGTTTTGGACAGGGAAACAATCCAAAAAGCAATCGACAATCTCAAAGATAAAAGAAATCAAATAGATGAGCGAATTTTGGCCCTTGAAATCATGTTGAAATGGCAGGAGGAAGAACCAAACAACAAATCCTCCACTGCGCCTCCATTCCCTGGCTTACTTCGTAGAAGGCCCCTTTCAAGGCCTTGGGATCCCATTGAGGCACGGAGGCTCTGGGGGGAGGCGATCCAATCCCTCAGACCGGCGCGGCAAGTCCTCTTCAGGGAAGTTGAAGTGGACACGGAGGCGGAGAGACAGGTACGCCTTCGTTTCCGTGCAGAAAATGTCCCCGCCCAAATTCTCGACCTAGTCCGGGACACACTGCCCCTTCTAGAGACTTTCTTTAGGGAGCACGCGCCATGGCGTGTCAGGGTGGCAATTGAAAGTCCGAAGCCTTCTGGCCCCTCGGAAGAAAAGCTCTTTGAGAATTTAAGCCAAAGGGAGACGTGCCTTAGAATAATAAATAGTTCTAATGATGTATTGACAGTTCGACAAGTGGCCGAGCGGGCTCAAGGTGGGGGATACAAATTCAGGGCTGAGAGACCAGAACCATCGGTATCTACGACTCTTCGGCGGTTGGCCCAAGAAGGATTGATCAGGTTAATCTCGACCAACAAGGGCAATTTTTATAAGCGGATAGAAAACGCCCCGCAGGGCACATGACCATGCGGGGCTCTTTCTTTTCATCGGAGCGTTGGCCGAGTGGCTTAAGGCACCCGGCTTAGGATTGGGCGGGGGCACCCCCCTCTAAGGAACGCCCCCGCCCAGTTAAATTAAAACCACTCTAAAAATTGGTCAAGCGCATCATTCCGGCCTCCCCGAATCGCTCATCGGAACACGATTTGCCTCACCATGCGGATGCGGATGCGCCGCCTGACCCGGCTAATTCTCGCGCCCCGCCTTTTGCGTCCTACTTCCCGAGCAGCCCCTTCAGCCCCTCGCCGATCCCCTCGATGCCCTTCTTCAGCTCCTTGCCCACCCCTTCGAGTCCCTTCTTCGGGTCGCCGTCCTTCGGGTCGCCGTCCTTCGGGGCGCCGGGGGCGGCCCCGCTCTTCATGATGTCGATGCAGGGGTTGCTCCAGGTGCCCAGCTCGCCGAGGCCGATGATGGCCGCCGGCGGGAAGACGAAGGCCCCGATCACCCCGGCGAGCCTCCGGGCGACCGCCAGCTCGTCCGGGCGGACGCTCGGCTTCCGGAGGGGGCCCTCGATCCGGACCGGCACCGACATGCTCAGGGTGACGGACTTGGCCTTCGGCACGACCCGCATGTCGACCGTCTCCCGGCCGAGGTCGATCTTGCCCTCGCCCGAGATGGTGGAGAACTGGCTGTCGGCCACCAGGGCGCGTGTCTCGGCGACGCCTTTCTTCACGGCGAAGTCGGCCGCCGCGCAGTTGAGCTTCATGTTGGTGGTGCCCTGCGAGAGGAGGGTGCCGAGCACCTGGGTGAAGCCGCCGACCAGGTAGTCGAGGCCGGCCGTGTTCATGGTCCCCTCGCCGACGAGGAGCCGGGTCTCCCCGTCCAGGTTACCCATGAGGGTGTCGACGTCCTCGCCCCGGCCCTGGAGGTCCAGGGAGAAGTCGGTCCGGCCGCTCACCCAGGCGGAGGTGCCCGCGTTCTTGAGGAGCTCGGCCATCTCGAGGTTCCGGCCCGTGACCTTGAGGCCGCCGACCTTGGTGTTGGCGTTGGCGTGGAGGTTCCCCTCCATCGAGCCGCCCGCGGTCTTGGCCTTGAGGGCGGTGAGGCCGAGGCGGCCGTCCTGGAGGTTGAGGTCGGCCGACACTTCGTGGAAGTACGCGCGCGGGGCGATGAGCTCTCCCGCCGAGAGGCGGACGCGGGCGTCCACGTGGCGGAGGCTGTCGTAGGGGATGGGGGTCTTCGGGAAGAGCTCGCCCTTGCCGGCCCCGGGCTCCTTCTTGGGCGCCTGCTTGGGCGCCTGCCCGCCCTTGGCCGGCTGGATGAACTCCGTCAGCAGGAGGCGCTTCGAGACGAGCTCGCCCTCGAAGCGCGGGCGGGGGCCCTTGAAGTTCGCCTTGAAGCGCCCGGCGATGTCGCTCTCGCCGGAGCGCAGGGTCATCCCGGTGATCGCGAGGGAGGCCGTGTCTCCCTTCACCTGGGCGGCGAGCCGGAACTTGCCCGTCCCGCCGATCATGGAGCCGACGAGGGACTTCACGGAGGAGAACCCCCCGCCCTCCGAGGCGAAATGGAGGTCGATGCCGCTCATGTCTCCGATGTCGCCGATCCGTCCCTTGACCGAGCTCTGGATTTCGCCCACCGAGAAGGAGACCTCGACCGGGAACGGCCCCGTGCCCTTCAGGACCGTGCCGAAGGGGCCCACCTTGCCGTCCACCGTCACGGGGATCTCCTCGTAGGCGCCCTTGAACTTCAGCGCGACCAGCGAGTCGAGGCTCTCGGCGTTCGCGGACATGCGCTCGATGGTGACCCGGTGCACCTTGCCCGTCTGGTGGTTGCGGTAGGTGACGGAGGCGTTCTCCACCTGGGTGGCGAGGGCCAGGCCCGCCGGGACGCCCCGGCCCTCTTTCTTTTGGGGCTGCTTCTCATCCTTCTGGGGCTGCTTCTCATCGGCCGTGCCGAACTGCCAGTTCCCCCGGCCCTCCTTGTTCCTCTCGAGCAGGATGTCGGGATGGATCAGCACGAGGCGCTTCAGGCGGATCTCCCGGGCCCGGATGAGGGGGAGGATCTCCACCTCCACCTCGAGCCGCTTCAGGGTGGCCATCTGGGGGCGGCTCCCCCAGGAGGTGTTGGAGAAGCTCGCCCCCTCCACCACGAGCACGGGCCTCAGGCCGAGCTCGAAGCGGATGGGGCCCTCAATCCTGAGGTCGCGGCCGGTTGCCTCCTTCGCCTTGCCGGCGATGTAGCCCTTGTACTGGTTCGGGTCGAGGGTCTTGATGTAAATGAACGCTCCCGCCACCGCGAGAACGATGATCCCCGCGATGGCGCCCAGGAAAATCGCGGCGGTGCGCATGATCGGAATCCCCATTGGGAACCGCCCCCTCCGGAGGGGGGGCGCTCAGGCGGAAATCTCCAATCCCACGCCTAACGTGAGGGGAGGCCGCCCCCCGGCACAAGGCGGGGAAAAGCGGCAAAGGCGGCTTGAAAATCCCGATTTTTGGCCGGAATCCGCCGATTTTTGATCGAAAAGTTGTTATTTTTTGTTATTATTTGGAAGGATTTATGCCTGTGCTTGATGAGGTCAATGAAATTTCATGGGTGAGATGCTCTCCACGGCCGAGGCGGCGGAGCTCCTGGGCCTGAACGAAAAGAAGGTATATTCCCTTGCCAGGGCGGGGAAAATTCCCGCCGTCCGCCTCACCGGAAAATGGATCTTCCCCCGGGCGACGCTCGAGGAGTGGCTCGAAAGTCTCGCGCGGGGGGGCGTGCGGGGCGAGGTCCCCCGCGCGCGACGCCCCGCCGCCCTCGTCCTCGCCGGGAGCGACGACCCCCTCTTCCGCTCCCTCCTGCGCGGCCTGAACCGCCAGCCGGAGCAGGGCCTCCTGGCCTTCGCCGAGTTGGGGAGCGCCGGGGGGCTGCGGGCCCTGGCCGGGGGGCTGGCCGACCTCGCCTGCTCCCACCTGGAGGAGGAAGGGGAGTTCAACCTGCCCTTCCTGCCGCGCCTCGCCCCGGGCGTGCGGGGGCGGGTGGTCACCGTGGCCCACCGCCGCCAGGGCATCCTCACCGCCCCGCGCAACCCCCTGGGCCTGCGCAGCGTGGCGGACCTGGCGCGCCGCCCCGGCCTCCGCATCGTGAACCGCCAGCCGGGCTCGGGCACCCGGCTCCTGCTGGACGCTGAGCTGCGCCGCGCCGGCGCCGAGCCCGAGAGCCTCCCCGGCTACAAGATCGAGGTGAGCACCCATGAGGAGGCCGCCCTGCGCGTCGTGCGCGGGGAGGCCGACGCCGCCATCGCCTGCGAGTGGGCGGGGCGCCAGGCGGGCCTGGGCTTCGTGCCCCTGCGCGAGGAGCGCTTCGACCTCATCGTGCCCCGGGAGGCGGGCCGGCGCGCCGGAAGCCTCGTCGAGGCGCTGCGCTCGCCCTCCTTTCGGCGCCGGGGGGCCGCCTGGCCGGGCTACGACCTGCGGGAGACGGGGACCGTCCAGGCCGAATTCTAGACAGGCCGTCCGATGGTGAGGACGCGCACTTCTCCCTCTCCCTTGGGAGAGGGCAGGGGTGAGGGAGGGATTGGGCGGCGCCGAGAGATGTTTCCCTCACCCCCGTCCCCTCTCCCCCTCCCGAACCGGCAGGCCGGTTCGGGGACCCGAAAAGACGGGAGAGGGGTGCCGAAATCCGCGGGCGCGAGTGGGCTGACAGTCCTTTTGATTTTTTTCAGTCGGCAAGTAGCGGTTCAGGAAAGGAGAGTTTTCATGCGGATGCGCTCTCTCGCGGGTTTCGCTCTCTTCTTTGCTTTCGTCACCGCCTCCGCGGGCCTTGCCGGCGCGGCGGAGCGCCTCAAGCTCGCCACCACCACCAGCACGTCCAACTCGGGTCTGCTGAAGTACCTTCATCCCGTCTTCGAGGAGAAGCATGGGGTGAAGGTGGACGTGATCGCCGTGGGCACAGGCCAGGCGCTGCGCCTCGGGCGGAACAGGGACGTGGACGTGGTGCTCGTCCACGCCCGCGCCGCCGAGGACAAGTTCGTGGCGGAGGGCCACGGCGTGAACCGCCGGGACGTGATGTACAACGACTTCATCGTGGCTGGCCCCAAGAAGGACCCAGCGGGGGTCCGGGGGATGAAGGACGCCGTGGCCGCCTTCAAGAAAGTGGCGGGGAAGAAGGCCCTCTGGTTCAGCCGCGGCGACGACTCGGGCACCCACAAGATGGAGCTCCGGCTCTGGAAGGCGGCGGGCCTGGGCAAGCCCTCGGGCGGGTGGTACCGCTCCCTGGGCCAGGGGATGGGCAACACTCTCATTGCGGCGGACGAGAAGGGGGCCTACACCCTCGCCGACCGGGGCACCTACATCGCCCTGACCGCCAAGAAGAAGATCGGGCTCGAGATCGCCATCGAGGGCGACAAGAAGCTCTTCAACCCCTACGGCGTCATCGCCGTCAACCCCAAGAAGCATCCCCACGTGAAGTACGACCTGGCGATGAAGTACGTGAACTTCCTCGTCTCCCCTGAGGGCCAAAAGCTCATCGGCGGCTTTGCGATGGAGGGGAAGGTGCTCTTCTTCCCCTCGGCGGGGGGGGCTGGCGGCAACTGACGGTTCGGGCCTTCTGGTGCATTCCGGCTGGTGCATTCCGGGGTTCCAGGGCCGCAGGTCCAAATACGTAGGGGCGAGGCTTCGCTTCGCTCCGTTCGGAATGACACCCTCATGGGTACCGCGCTCGGCCAGGGAAAAAGATGGACTTTCTCATTGAAGGCTTCTACGAAGGCCTCCTCCGCGTCCTGACGGGAGATCCCGAGGTCTGGCGGGCCGCCGGGGTGACGCTGCAGGTGAGCCTGTGGGCGACTCTCCTGGCCTCTTCGCTCGGGCTCCCGGCGGGGTACCTGCTCGCCGTGGCGAGGTTCCGGGGACGCGGCCTCGTCGTCGGGCTGCTTCAGAGCCTCCTCGGATTTCCGACAGTCGTCATCGGCCTCCTCGTTTATGGCCTGCTCTCCCGGCGCGGCCCTCTGGGCGGGATGGACCTGCTCTTCTCGCCCTCGGCGATCGTGGCCGGGCTCTGCGTCCTGGCCCTTCCGATCGCCGCCGTATACGGAATGACGTCGGTCGCCGGGGTGGACGCCGGGGCGCGCGAGACGGCGCTCACCCTCGGCGCCTCCGCGGGCCGCGCCGCCTGGACGGTGTTCCGGGAGGCGCGCTTCGGCCTGATGGCCGCCGTGCTGGGGGCTTTCGGGCGGGTGGCCTCCGAGGTGGGCATCGCCATGATGCTCGGCGGAAACATCGAGGGCCACACCCGCACCCTCACCACCGCCATCGCGCTCGAGAGCATGAAGGGCGAGTTCGGCTTCGGCATCGCGCTGGGGATGGTGCTGATGTCGATCATGATCGCGGTGAGCTTCCTCTCCCGCCTCCTGCAGAGGCCCTGATGGAGGGGAGGACCGTGACGGGCGGGGGCTTCCGGCTGGAAGGCGTGCGCGTGCGCCTGGGCGGGGCGGTTGTCCTCGATGTGGAGGAATTGGCCATCCCCGCCGGGGGCGCCACCCTCCTCACCGGGCCGAACGGGGCGGGCAAGACCACCCTCCTGCGCCTGCTCGCGGGCCTCCTCCCGCCGGAGGACGGCGCGCTGACCTACCGGGGGAACCCGGTCCCCTTCGGACAGGCGGGCCTCGCCCACCGCCGCCGGGTGACGATGCTCGCCCAGTCGCCATTCCTCTTCAGCGGGAGCGTTCTCTACAACGCGGCCTACGGCCTGAGGGCGAGGGGGGTCCCCCGGGCCGAGGCGGAAGGGGGAGCCCGCGAGGCGCTCGAGGCGGCGGGACTGCTCCACCTCTCCCAGCGGAGCGCCCATTCCCTCTCGGGCGGGGAGCGCAAGCGCGCCGCCCTGGCGCGGGCGATTGCCTGCGGGGCCGAGACCCTCCTGCTGGACGAGCCGACGGCCGAGGTGGACCGGGAATCGGCCGAGCGCATCCGCGCGGCCGTCCAGGCGCTGACCGGGGCGGGAAAGACCGTGGTGGTGTGCAGCCATCAGCCGGAATGGGCCGGCGTCCGGGGGGAAATCCGCCTGGAGCACGGCCGGTTGGCCGCCCTTCCGAATTCCTGATAGGGTTATCTCGAATTGAGATGCCCCGGCGGAAGCGGGGTCAGGAAAATCAGCAAATGGCGGTGTTTCGCATGCTCGCGGTTGTGGTCGCCATCTGGACTTTGTCGGCGGACGCCGCGCTCGCGGCGCCGCAGGAAGTGCACCCCCTCACGCGGAGCGAGTGCGCGGCGGTGCGCGAGATGCTGGAGGAGGCGGTGCCCATCGGGCCCGGCTGGCGGATGTCGGAATCCGCCTTCCCGCCAGGCGTCCCTTGGGTGAGCGGGCGGTTCTGCCGGCTGCTGGCGGTGGGAACGGGCGAGCACGTGGAGAGCGAGAAGATTCGCTCCGCCGAGGACATCGCCGGATACATCGCCGGCGCCCTCCGGCGCGCCGACTGGTCGGAGGAGCATTTCGCGCGGAAGTTCCGGGCCGAGGAGAACGGGCAGAGGGCGTTCGCCCTTGAGAAGGGCCGGGCGGTCTGCCGGGTGACGCTGGTTTCCAAGCCTGTGAGCGCCGTCTCCGCCCGTCCGGTCCGGGAGGCCCGGAAGAACGGGGCGGGTTCCCTCTCGCCCTATGAGCGGTCCTACTGGATCGGGGTGGACTGCTTCAAGCGCTAGAATCCCTCGCCCATTCCCTCCGTTTTCGCCGAACCTTCTTTAAAAAAACTTTAACGTCATATCTTTCAGTCATCACAGATTTCTCATATAATCGAAACCTTAAAGTCACCCGATAAGAAAGGGTCAGCCCGTTATTTCCGCCCCGCCGGTTCGCAAGAGCGTGAGCCGGCTCGGCCAAAAAGGATGAAGCCGCCTTGAGCTGGAGCCGGAAACTCGTTCTCGGAGCCGCCGCCCTCGCCATTCTCGCCTCTCCCGCCAGGCCCTCCGAGGGGGCGAAAAATCCCTCCCTTTTCCCCGTTTCGGGCGTGATTCAAGAACAAAAACAGTTCTGGGTGAGGGTTTTCGCCCGGGTGTCGACCTCGGAAGTCGTCATCCACGACGAGGAGACCCTCCAGGTCTTCTCCGTCATGCGGCTCGACGCTCCCTGGGACGGCCGGAGCAGCCAGCGCCACGCCATCCGGGCCGAGCGGGAGCGGCACGAGGCGGTCCTCCTGGCGCTGGCCGACGGGCGGACGCCGCCCCCCGGGACCGCGGCGCTGGCCGAGCGCCTGCGCAAGGCGCTCGCCGGGGAGAGCCGCCAGGAGATGCGGCGCGCCGCCTACAGCCTGCGGGCCCAGCCGGGCCTGAAGGAGAAGTTCCGGGAGGGGTATATCCGCTCGGGCCGCTACCTGCCGCGCTTCGAGGCGATCTTCCGGTCGCGGAACCTGCCGGCCGACCTCGCCCTGCTCCCCCACGTCGAGAGCGGTTTCGAGGAGCGCGCCTACAGCAAGGCCCGCGCGGTCGGGATGTGGCAGTTCATGCAGCCGACGGCGCGCCTCTTCATGCGGGCGGACGGCGCGGTGGACGGGCGCCGCGATCCGTTCATCGCGGCGGAGGGAGCCGCCGATCTCCTGCGCCAGAACTACCAGGAGCTCGGCGCCTGGCCCCTCGCCCTCACCGCCTACAACCACGGCGCCCAGGGGATGCAGCGGGCGGTGGCCACGGTGGGCTCGCGCGACATGGACCTAATCGTGAGGCGCTACAAGGGGCGCCTCTTCGGCTTCGCCTCGCGCAACTTCTACGGGGAGTTCCTGGCGGCGGTCCACATCCACCGCAACATCCGGGAGTTCTACGGCCCGCTGCGGCAGGACCCGCCCGCGCGCTTCGACGTCTTCCACGTGCCCCGGCCCGTCTCGCTGACCGATCTCGCGGGCCGCATCGGCGTCCCGCGCGAGGCCCTGCGCCCCATGAATCCGGCGCTGGGTGCCTGGGTGGCGCGGGGGAAGGGGCACATCCCGAGAGGGTATCCCCTGCGCGTGCCGGCGGGGCAGGGGACCCAGGTGGCACGGGCCTACGCGGCGGGGGCCTCCCAGCCCGCGGCCGCTCCGGAGGGCTCCGAGTGGGCCTTCGTCGCCCCCGGCGACACCCTGAGCGCCATCGCCTCGCGCCATAAGGTCACGGTGGCGGCTCTCATGTCCGCGAACGGGCTCCAGGACGCCCTGATCCATCCGGGGGACCGCCTGAGCGTCCCGGCCGTGTCCTCAAGGAAGCCCGAGAAGAAGGCGCCGGAGAAGCGGGAGGCCGCCCCCGTCCAGGTGGCGAAGAAGGAGGCCGCCCCCGTCCAGGCCGCGAGGAAGGAGGAGCCCCCCGCGGTGGAGCCCGGCGAGGCGCTGAAGGAGATCGCCCGCGCGGACGGCCTCACCATTCAGGACTTCATCGAGGCGGCCGAGCTGGAGGACATCGAGACGCAGTCGGAGGACGGCTTCCTCCTGGCCGAGGCGGTCCCCCAAAAGGAGGGGCCGCCGGCCCCGCTCCAGGCCCGGGAAGAGACCGCCCCGCGCGTGGCCGTCGTGAAGAAGGGCGATACGCTCGTCGAAATCGCCGCGCGACACAAGGTCAGCGTGCAGGACCTCATGGCGGCGAACAAGCTGCGGGGCACCCTCATCCGCCCGGGCGACAGGCTCGCGCTGCCGGGGATGCCCGCTCCGGAGAAGCCGAAGAAGAAGGAAGCGCCGGTCCAGGCGGCCCTCGTCCCGGCGGCGCCCCCGTCCGTGAAGTCCCCGGCCTCGCTCGATGCCAAGGAGGCGGCGCCCACCGCGCCGCTCGCGGCCCTCCGCGAGGAGGCCCTCCGGCAGGCGCTGGCCGTCTCGGTTCCGAACGGAAGCCAGATCGGCCGGGTCAGCATCTACGAGAGCGAGACGATCAGCCATTTCGCCGAATGGCTGGAGGTGTCGCCCGTCCGGCTCCGGCAGCTCAACGACATCCGGGGGGGCCGCGCCATGCCCATGGGCCGGACCCTGAAGGTCCCGCTGGACCGGGTGTCGCGGGCGGAGTTCCTGGAACGGCGGCTCTCCTATCACCGGGGCCTCAAGGAGGAGTTCGACCGCAAGTTCGAGGTATCGGGAACGGTGCGGCACAAGCTCGCGCCCAAGGAAAACGTCTGGGTGCTGGTCACCCGGACCTACAAGATCCCGCTCTGGCTCGTCCGGGGCTACAATCCCGGAAAAGACCTCCGCCGCCTGGCCGCGGGCGAAGAGATCGTGTTTCCTCTCGTTAAGCCCCGGTGAAAACTCCGCCCCGGGAGGACGCCGGGGGCCTCCTTGTCCCCGGGGGCGCTTTGGTTTATAGGAGAGGTCCGTCCGGCGGTCCGCAGGCACGGGCCTTTGTATTCATTTCGCCTTGATTCAGGCGAGGTTGGCGTCCCGCCCTGGCGTTGGGAGGCGGAATCGTGGAGATCACGGTCAAGCGCGACACGCTGCTTCGCGCCCTCCAGATGATGCAGGGCGTGGCCGAGAGCCGCAGCAGCGCCATGCCGATCCTCCAGAACGTCCTCATCGAGACCGAGGGCAAGAAGAAGTTCCGGATGCTCGGGACGAACCTCGACATCAGCCTCAAGGCCGCCTTCGAGGCCGAGGTCGGCAAGGCGGGGAAGACCACCCTGAACGCCCGCCGCTTCTTCGACATCGTGCGGGAGCTGCCCGAAGCCGACGTGCGCCTGGCCGAGGAGCAGGGCCAGTGGGCGCGCATCGTCTGCGAGCGCTCGAGCTTCCGCCTGCCGGGCCTGCCCCCGGCGGATTTCCCGAGCCTGCCGGAGGCCAAGGGGGCCGAGTCCCACAAGCTCCCGGCCAAGACCCTGGGCGACATGATCCGCAAGACCATGTTCGCCATCTCGCAGGACGAGACCCGCTACACTTACAACGGCGTCTTCATGGAGTCCGAGGACGAGAAGCTGCGTCTCGTGGCCACCGACGGCCACCGGCTCGCCCTCATCGAGCGCCCCTGCCCGGGGCTCAAGCTGGAGCGCGGGGTGATCGTCCACAAGAAGGCGCTCGGGGAGCTGGTGAAGCTCCTGCAGGGCTCGGGCGAGGAGGTGGCGGTCGCGCTCACCCAGAACCACATCCTCTTCCAGATGGAGAGCGTGGAGCTCTCCGCGCGCCTCATCGACGGCGAGTTCCCCAAGTACCGCCAGGTGATCCCCAAGCACGACGGCAGCGCCATCCTCACCGACCGCGAGGCGCTGGTGCGCGCGCTCCGGCGCGTGTCGCTGCTCTCGAACGAGACGCGCATGGTCAAGTTCGTCTTCCAGCCGGGCCAGCTCACGCTGACCACCAACGGCTCGGAGGCGGGCGAGGCCGAGGAGGTCCTGGAATCCGACTACGGCGGCGAGAAGCTCGAGATCGGCTTCAACTCGCGCTATTGCCTCGACGTGCTGGGAATCCTCGACGAGCCCAAGGTGCGGTTCGAGCTGAAGGACTCCCTCAGCCCCGGCGTCATCACGCCCGAGGGATCCGAGGGCTACACCTACGTCGTCATGCCCATGCGGGTGTAGGGCCCGCTCCGGCTGGACATTCCAGACATCCCAATGTTAGCCTGAGAGCCGCTGGACGGTAGGATCATCTCAAAGCCCATCGAAAAGTGAACGGCGTTGCCTTGCCGCCAGGGTCCCGGTTCCTCCAACCGGATATGCGTTTGGTGGGAGCAATGAGGATAAACTCGGAAATGGCGAATGGAAGCCGCCCCGCGGCGCGGGGCCCGAAGGCCGGCAAGGGTGCCGGCCGCAGGAAGGGCGCCGTGCAGGTGCCCGAGGTCCGGATCGGTGAGAAGGTGCGCGGCCTGCGCAAGAAGCAGGGGTACTCCATCCAGAAGCTCGCGGAGCTGTCGGGCGTCTCCCCGGCCGGCATCTACAAGATCGAAACCAACGGAATGGTCCCCACGGTCACGACCCTGGTGAAGCTCGCGGTCGCGCTCGAGCAGCCGGTGAGCTACTTCGTGGAGCAGGGGGAGAGCCTGCCCGAGGTCCGCTGCATCCGAAAGGGCGAGCGCATGCTCCTGGCGAGCGGCCAGGAAGGGCGCACCGAGGTGGTCGCCGAGCGCCTGCGCGGGGGAAGGCTGGAGACGCTCTTCCGCACCCTGGAGGCCGGCGCCAGGAGCCGCGCCCCCCACGTCCAGGCCGGGTGCGAGCACTTCGTCTACTGCCTCAAGGGCGAGCTGGCCGTTCAGCGGGGAGACGAGACGTTCCAGCTCAAGGAAGGCGATTCCCTCCACTACCAAGCCAACGGGCGGGTGACCTTCGAGAACACGGCGCGCTCGGTCGCGCAGTTCCTGATCGTCCATGCCCACGCCACGGCCAACTGAGCCGGCCGGAGGGCCCGGGGAAGCCTCCCGGGCCCCCCGGCCGGGCTTCGCCCGCCCGGCCCCCGCTTGAAAAATCCCTTCACCGCCGAAGCCGGCGAGACGAGCCTCCGCTACTACGGCTGGCTCGCCGTCGGCCTGACGTTCCTCACGATGGCGACGGGCGGCGCCGTCGTGGGCACTTTCTCCGTCTTCTACGTGGCCTTCCTCGAGGAGTTCGGCTGGTCGCGCGGCGACACCGCCCTGGGCTTCTCCTTCTCCATGGTGACCTTCGCCCTCTCGGCCGGGGCGATCGGCTCGCTCATCGACCGCTGGGGGCCCCGGGCCGTCATCCCCTGCGGGGTCGCGGTGCTGGGGGCGGGCCTGGCGCTGATGTCCACGGTGGACAGCCTGGCCGAGCTCTATATCTACTACGGGGTCGTGGTGGCGCTCGGCATCACCCTCATCGGGTTCGTCCCGACGAGCACGGTGGTCAGCCGGTGGTTCCGCCGCCGGCGGGCGACCGCCATGGGCCTCGCCCTCTCGGGCCGCAGCTTCGGCGGAATGCTGCTGGTGCCCTTCTCCGCCTACCTCATCGGCGCCTACGGCTGGCGCGGGGCCTACCTCATCCTGGCCGCGGGGATCGCCCTGCCGCTGCTCCCCCTGACGGCCGCCTTGCACCGGCGGCCTCCCCTCCCGGCGGAGGAGCGCTCCCTGGCCCCGGGCTCCCCGCCCGAGGAGGGGCTCTGGGGCCCGGCCTTCTGGTTCGTCTTCACGGCGGGCCTCCTCCACGGCGTCGGCTTCAGCATCGTGGGCCTCCACCAGGTGGCCCATTTGGTGGACGCCGGGGTGGGCGCCATGACGGCGGCCTCCCTCATGGGCGCGCTGGCCGCGCTCAGGACCCTGGGGGGCATGGCGGGCGGGTGGTGCGGCGACCGGCTCGGGCGGACGCGCACCTATTTTATCTCCAGCGCGGCGGGCCTCGCGGGGGTGTTTCTGCTGATGAACGTGAACGCGGAGCGCTGGCTGCTGGCCTACCTCTACGTCGTTTTCCTCGGCCTGGGGGATGGCGCGCGCGGGATCACCTTCCTGTCCATCAAGGCCGATCTCTTCCCGGCGCGGAGCTTCGGCCGCATCCTGGGCTACAGCCAGATCGGCTCCGGGCTGGCCGCGGCGGCGGGGCCGTGGCTCGCGGGCTACATCTATGACGTCCTGGGAAGCTACCGGTATGCCTTCTGGCTGGTGGTGATCGTGGACGTGCTCTCGCTCGCGACGGTCGCGGCGGCGGCGGTGCGGGGGGGCACGGGCGCCCGCCGGCGCGAAGCGGCCTAGGAAACCGCCTGCGTCTTCTCGTGGAGCATGGCGTGGATGAAGTCGATCATCCCGTCCTGCGAGAAGCGCTCGATGTTCAGCACGGCGTGGTAGAGCTTGGGGTCCGCGAAGTCCACGCCGAAGAAATACTCCGAGAAGAGCTTCTGGTCGCGGTCGGCGTTCTTGACGATGTCCTCGGCGGCCGACCTCGTCACCCCCCCGCTCTCCATGAGCTGGTGTATGCGCGCCTCGTTGCTCCCCACCACCCGGATGTGCAGGGCGTCGGACCGCTCCTTGAGGAGCACCTGGCTGCCCCAGCCCCCGATGACGACGCCGCCGGCCCGCGCGGCCTCCTCCATCGTCTCCTTGAGCGCGCGGCGCAGCTTCTCCGGGTTCACGCCGAAGAGGCGCTCGATGACGTTGGGCGCCCGCCCCTCCATCCGGTCGAGGTCGATGTCCAGCCCGCGCTCGCGGCAGCCCCGGGCCAGCTCCTCCCGGAATACGAAGGTGTAGCCCAGCCGCTGGGCAAGGTGATTGCCCATGGTCATGCCGCCTGTGCCGTATTGACGGGAGACTGTGATGACGGCCATGGGACCCTCCTCTGCGCGGGTCGGCGCGCGGATGTCACCCCTCCGGGCCGGCCGCCGGCTCCTCGGCGGGGGCCGCGGCGCGGGGCGCCGGCTTGTCGTCTTCCCGGGTCTTTTCCGGCGCGAGGCGCAGGTCCTCGAGCGTCAGGCCCTCCAGAGCGGACCGCTCCCTGCGGCGCATCTCCTGGATGACCATCTCGGCGCCGGGAGAGCAGTGGGGCTGCGGGGGGGTGAAGAGATCCCACGCCTCCACCGCCCGGATGCTGGCCGGGTGAACGGTCAGCATGAACCTCCCGCCCTCGCGCGTCTCCGTCAGGTAGCCTCGCGTTTGCAGCTGATCCAGGACAGTTTCCAGGATTTCCGGCTGGACGTCCAGCCCCCTCCGGGCGTCCTCCCGGGCGAGAGGGGGCTGCGCCTTCGCCAGGCGCACCGCCGCCTCGGTCAGGATGTGGAGGGCCAGCTCCCGCGGGTCCGTCGGGTGGCGCGCCTCGCCCGGCTCCGGAGGGGGGCGGCGCCCCTCGGCCAGGGCCGCCAGGGCGGCCGCGTAGAGCAGGGCGCACCAAGAGAGATAGACCCAGGCCATGAAGAGGGGGAGCTGGGCCAGGGCCCCGTAGATGGCCTCGTTGCGGGCGAAGCCCACCTGGAAGCGCACGTACCCCCATTGCAGGAAAAACCAGATCGCCCCTCCGACCACCCCGCCCCACGCCGCCGCCCGGGGGGACACCTGGGTATTCGGCATGACGATGATGATCCAAGAAAAGAGCAGGATCGCGCCCAGAATGGGCACCAGGCGCAGGGCCAGCTCCAGGGCCTCGGAGAGGAGCCAGATGCCGCCGAGCGTCTCCCGGACCTGAAGCAATGTGATGCCGCTCATGATGATGGCGATCATCAGCGGGCTCAGGAACAGGATGGCGAAATAATCGGTGACCTTCCGGACCCAGGTGCGCTCCCGGCGGGCGCCGAAGGTGGCGTTCAGGGCGCGCTCGACGGTGCCGAGGGTGAGCCACACCGAGAACAGGAGGCCGGCCAGCCCCGCGACCCCCAGCGTCCCCGCGTTGACCTGGCGGACGTAGGTCAGGAGCTTCTCGTGCAGGCCCTGGTCCGTGGCGGGGAAGTACTGGAGGATGAGGTACGTCAGGAGGTTCTCCTCGAAGCCCAGCCCGCGCAGCATCGAGAAGGCGAAGGCCAGCACGGGCACCAGCGAGAGGAGCGATGTGTAGGTGAGGGCCGCCGCCCGCAGGTGGGCCTGGTCGGAGAGGAAGAGCCCGAATGCTAGAATGGGCAGGCGGAGCGGGTGGGGCAAGGCCCGCCCGATGATCGCGACGTGCTCCTCGGCGGCCCTCGGGCGGGACTCGGGCATCGGGGACCCCCGTGGAAGAGAAGCCGGCCGGCGGCTCCGGCGCGCGCCGAGATGATCCCAGGATTGCCGGGCGGGCCGCAAGTCGGGCTTTGCCGTAGGGAGATGGCGGATGATTCCGGCGGAGGAGCTCCTCGTCCGGCTCGGGGTGCACACCCCCCTCTATGCCGCGAGCGGGCGGCACGTCTTTGCCGCCCTGAACGGCCGCGACCGGGGCCACTTCTTCGCCGTGGACCGCGAGAAGGGGAACTTCCTCTGGCGCGTCGAGAACTCGGCGGGCTGGGTCATCGCCCCGCCGCTCATCTGGGAGGACCTCTTCATCGTGGGGACGAGCACGGCCGACATGCGCCGCCGCGAGGAGGGCGGGGAATTCGCCCAGGTGGACTGGCGCCGGGGCGGGGCGGTCTACGCCTTCGAGGCCTTGGGCGGCAAGGTGCGCTTCTGGGACGACCGCACCGGCGTGGTGCGCCGGACCCCGCGCGCCGAGGGGGACGTGCTCGTAGTGGAGGGCGAGGTCCGCTCGGGCGGCTTCCGGGAAGGGGCCCCCTGGTCCACCTCCGTCCAGATGGAGAGCCGCTTCGCGCTGCCCTCGGGGCGGCTGCTGGGCCGTAAGGCGCGCGGCCAGGCGCCCGAGGGCTACTTCAAGGGAGAGCCCGCGCCCGGCCGGTGGGACTAGGCGCGGGAATCCCCCGGGCGGACCCCGGCCCGCCCGGCCGCTTTCGCCTTTCCTGAATGCCTCAATCCGTCCGCTCATCGCCGCCATCCCGCGGACGCCTCGCCGCCGATCGATGTCCAATGCACCGGGCCCGTCCCGGCGGAGGAGTGGCATGCCCTGGTCCTGGCTGATTTTCCTCGTCATCGTCTTGTTGCTGCTGGCGCTGGACCTGGGCCTTCACCGCAAGTCGCATGCGGTGTCGATGCGGGAGGCGCTCGCCTGGTCCGGCTTCTGGGTCGCGCTCGGCCTCGCCTTCACCGCGTTCATCTATCTCGGCTACGAGAACCAATGGCTGGGGCTGGGGAAGGCCCGCGACGCCGTGGACGGCGCCCCGAACGACGGCTCGGCGGCCGCGGTGAAGTACCTCACCGGCTATGTCATCGAGAAGTCCCTGAGCGTGGACAACATCTTCGTCATCGCCATGCTCTTCCGGTACTTCGCCGTCCCGGCGCGCTACCAGCACCGGGTGCTCTTCTGGGGCATCCTGGGCGCCCTGGCGATGCGCGGCGCGATGATCGCCGTGGGGGTGCGGCTCATCGAGGAGTTCGAGTGGCTGCTCTACGCCTTCGGCGCCTTCCTCCTCTTCGCGGCCGTCCAGATGCTCTGGACGGGGGGGAAGCACGGGGGCGACCCGGGAAAGAACCCCGTGGTGCGGCTGGCGCGGCGTTTCTTCCCGGTGGCAGACGAGTTCCACGGCCCGCACTTCATGGTGCGGGCCGGGACCCCGGAGGCGCGGGAGACGGACTCGCACGCCCCGGACCGGGCGGCCGAGCGCGCAGGGGCGGGGACATGGATGCTCACCCCGCTGGCCCTCGCCCTCATCATGGTGGAGACGACGGACCTGATCTTCGCCGTGGACTCCATCCCGGCCATCTTCGCCATCACCACCGACCCCTACCTGGTCTTCACCAGCAACGTGTTCGCCATCCTGGGACTCCGGGCGCTCTACTTCGCGCTGGCCGGGCTGATGGACAAGTTCCGCTACCTCAACGTCTCGCTCGCGGCGGTGCTGGCGCTGGTGGGAGCGAAGATGCTGGCGGCGGACTGGATCAAGGAGATGCTCGGGAAGAACTACAACTTCCATCTGCTGGGGGCGATCCTGCTCATCCTCGCGGCGGGCGTCGCGGCCTCGCTCCTCGCGGGGCCCAAGCCCGAGCACGCCGACGTCGCGCGGCGGGCCCGCGAGGCGGGCGAGGAAACGTGAGGGAGCACGGGAACCCTATTTCCTCTTCCCCTTCAGCTCCTGTGCCATCTTGAGGGCGTTCACGCCCACGTTCCCGTAGCGGAACCAGCGCCGGTATTCGGGCATCTGCACGAGCTGGGCGGCCTTCTCGGGCGCCTTGGCCTTGCGCAGGGCGGCCTGGGCGCGCTCGCGCAGGCGCAGGAGGCAGTCGCGGTTCTCCTTGATGATCCCCTTGCCGGCGGGGGGGAGCGGCCCGTGGCCGGGCACGATGCGCCGGACCGGGAACATGTCGAGCACGTCGAGCGCCGCGATCCAGTTGGCGAAGTTCCCCAGCCGGTTCACCGGCAGGGTGCGGTGGGTGAGGAGGTCGCCCGAGAAGAGCACCCGCTCCTCGGGCATCCACACCACCGTGTCCCCCAGGGTGTGGCAGTGATCGATGTAGATCATCTGGAAGGCGCGCCCGCCGTAGCGGACCGTAATCATCTCCTCGAAGGTCACCATGGGGGGCGCGACGTGGAGCTTGCCCACCAGGTGGTCCACCTTGGGGCCCCGGCCCACCATCTGTTTCACCCAGACGCCCGCCTTCTCCTCGCGCTCCATCTCCTCGGCGGTGAGCTCGCAGCCGAAGGAGACGGCGCCGTGCCCGTGGTAGAAGCCGTTGTCCGAGGTGTGGTCGAAGTTGTGGTGGGTGTTGAGGACGAGCCCCGGCATCTTGCGGGTGAGGCTGCGCATCCCCGCGAGGAAGGGCTTGCGGACCCGGATGTCGTTGTCGATGATGACCGGCCGATCCTTCGTCAGCGCCAAGCCGAAGTTGGTGGCGCCGTTCCCCCCGATGTAGGCGTACACCCCCTTGACCACCTGGACGAAGCCTTGCGTCTTGGCTGGAGCGGGAAGGACCTTCGCGGCGCGCGCCATCGGGCTCTCCTTGCAGGGGGCTCGGGGATGCGGGTATCTTGGCTCGTGGGAAGGCACCCTATCAAAGCGCCCCGGCCCGCACAACGCCCCATGGATGCGGCGGAGGCGGCCGGGCCCCCGCCTCCGGGGGGACGAGCCGTGATCGAGATCACCCGCCGGGAAGAGTTCTCGGCCGCGCACCGCCTCTTCAACGCCGCCTGGCCGGCCGAGCGCAACGAGGCCCTCTACGGCCTGTGCGCGAACCCCCACTACCACGGCCACAACTACGTCGTGGAGGTGACGCTCCGCGGCCCCGTGGACCCCGAGACGGGCATGATCTACAACCTCGCCGACCTCAAGGGCCTCCTGCGCCGCCAGGTGGTCGAGCCGCTCGACCACAAGAACCTGAACGAGGACGCCGCGCCCTACCTGAAGGGCCGCATCCCGACGGCGGAGAACATCGCCATGGCCATCTGGGAGCGCCTGGCCGAGCACCTTCCGCCGGGCCTCCTCCACCGCGTCCGCCTGTTCGAGAACGAGCGCAACTTCGTGGACTACCGGGGGGGGAGCTGATGGCCGCCGGGGGCCTCCGGCCGCTGGCGGGGCGGCGGATCGTCCTGACCGGGGCCTCGCGCGGCATCGGCCGGGCGGCGGCCCTGCGCCTGGCCCGCGCCGGGGCCCAGGTGCTGGCCGTGGCCCGCGACGCCCAGGCCCTCACCTCCCTCGCCTTCGAGGCCAAGCCCGCCGCGGGCCGGATCTTCGCCCACAGCTGCGACCTCGCCTCGGAGGAGGAGATCGAGGCCCTGGCCGATGCCGCCGCCCGGCGGCTCGGGGGGGTGGACGCCCTCGTGAACAACGCCGGGGCGGGGGTCTTCCGGGAGCTGGAGGCGCTCGCCCCGGGGGAGTTCGAGGCCACCCTGGCCGTCTGCCTCAAGGCCCCCTTCCTCCTCATCCGGGCCCTCGCCCCCTACCTGGAGGCCTCGGGCGGGGAGGTGGTGAACGTCTCCTCCATCTGCGCCGTGACCGGTTTCCCGGGCGCGGCGGCCTATTGCGCCGCCAAGGCCGGCCTCGAGGGGATGTCGCGGGCCCTGGCCGAGGAGCTGCGCCCCCGCGGCATCCGCCTGAGCGTCCTGCGGCCCGGGGCCACCGCCACCAGCATGTGGAAGGACATCCCCGGCGAGTTCGACACCGAAAGGATGATCCCCCCCGACCTGGTGGCCGAGTCCCTGGAGTTCCTCCTGTCCCAGTCCCGCCGGGTCTGGACCGAGACGATGGTGATCCTCCCCCCGGCCGGGCGGGTGTAGCGCCTTCCGGAGAGGATTGAGAAATCCCTTTGTTTTCATGATAATAAGCAGCCAAGGTTTGAAATGGCTGGGAGGGGCTCCGCTCGGCCGGCTGTCGAGGCCGGGCCAGGGGTCCGCCCCCGAGCGCGTTTTGAGTGGAGCGTGAGCCGCCATGGGAACCATGATCGGAATCATCGTCGGCGGGGGGTTGATGTTCTACTCCCTCATCACCTCGGGCGGGATCGGCATCTTCTGGGATCCCCCCTCGGTCATGATCGTCTTCGGGGGCACGGGGGCCGCCATCCTCATGAGCCATCCGCTCCAGCGGGTGGTGGGGGTGTTCCGCGTCATGCGGAACGTCTTCCGGCGGGAGATCTCCGACGCAAGCGCTTACATCTCGGCCATCGTCCGGCTGGCGCACAAGGCGCGCAAGGAATCCATCCTGAGCCTCCAGCAGGATGCCGCCAGCGTCAACAACCGCTTCATGCGCATGGGCCTGCAGCTGATCATCGACGGGCAGCCGCCCGAGCTCGTGCGGGCCGTCCTGGAAACCGAGCTCGAGAGCCTCCTCTCGCGCCACGAGGAGGGGGCCCGCATCTTCAAGGCCATGGGCAAGTACGCCCCCGCCTTCGGCATGATCGGCACCCTCATCGGCCTCATCGCCATGCTCAAGTCGATGTCGGGCGGGCTCGAGGCCCTGGGCCCCGGCATGGCCGTCGCCCTCATCACCACTTTCTACGGCGCATTGTCCGCGAACTTGTTCTTCATCCCCGTCGCGGACAAACTGGCCAGCCGCTCGGAGAAGGAGGTGCTCCAGATCCGGGTCGTCATCGAGGGCGTGCTGATGATCCAGGAGGGCATGAATCCCCGGCTCATCGAGCAGCGGCTGAACGCCCACCTCGAGCCCGAGCAGCGCATCCAGCACTTCGAGCGCATGATGCGGCGCGAGCGCAAGGAAGCCCAGGAGGCGGGAGGGTAGGCCATGGCGCTGAATCCCAGGCGTCGCCAGGATGAGGGCGGGGTCGACGAGTGGATTGTGACCTATGGCGACATGGTCACCCTCCTCCTCACCTTCTTCATCCTGATCGTTTCGATGTCCTCCCCCGACAAGGGGAAGATCGACAAGGCCATCAAGTCCATCCAGGGCGCGCTCGGCACCTCGGGCGTCTCGGCCGAGATGGCCATGCTGAGCGAGAAGCGCTCCGAAGCCTCGTTCCAGAACTTGGGGAGCCAGGTGAAGAACCTGGTCCTCGAGGGGAACCTCCAGGACGTGGTGGACGTGAAGGTGACCGAGCGGGGCATCGTGCTGAACATGACGGGAGGGGTCCTCTTCCGGGCCGGGTCGGCGGCGGTGGAGAGGGGCTTCATGCCCTTCCTCCTGGAGCTGTCCCAGATGCTCAAGAAGCTGCCCTACAAGGTGATGGTCGAGGGCCACACGGACGATTCCCCTCCGCCGCCGCAGGGCTCGTATCCCTCCAACTGGGAGCTCTCGGCGGCGCGGGCGGCCGCCATCGTCCGGGTGCTGACCCGGGAGGGAGGGGTTGAGCCGGAGCGCTTCTCCGCGACGGGCTACGGGGAATTCCGCCCTCTCTTCGCCCCGACGCCCGAGAACCGCCCCAAGAATCGGCGGGTGGAGGTCATCATCTCGCGCGAGGGCTTCAGCGGCTGACCCCGGAGGGGGCGGGAAGGGGAGTGCATGGCGGACGATCTGTTCCGGGAGCAGTTCCAGGAGAGCTTCGGTAAGCGGGGCGTCGCCGACCGCTCCTACACGCGCGTGCCCGTCTCCTTCCCGATCCGGTTCATGCCGGTCTCGAAGGAGGAGGCCGAGAAGCTCCGGCAGGCCTACGCCCAGCGCCCTTCCCGCGAGCGCGGCGAGACGGTCTCCCTGGCGCCCCCGGCCGCCGCCCAGGCCACGCCCGGCACGGTGAGCGCCGCCATCCTCTCGCAGCTCGAGCGGATCGAGCGGAAGCTCGACCGCCTCCTGAACGCGCAGTCGGCGGGCCCGGCCCAGGACAAGGAGAAGAGCCTCGAGGAGGGCCAGTGCATCGATCTCTCCGGCTCCGGCATCCTCTTCACCTCGCTCTGGGCGATGGGCAAGGGCTGGTTCCTGAAGCTTGTGGTGGACGTCCCCGAGCCCCAGGGCTTCTCCGTCGTGGCGCTGGGCCGCGTGGTGCGGGTGGACCAGGAGCCGAACGGCAACCTCTACGTCACCGCCTGCCAGTTCGACTCGATCCACGAGGAAGACCGCGAGGAGCTCATCGCCTATATCTTCAAGCGTCACCGCGAGCTCGCCCAGAAGCGGCGGGGCCAGGACGAGCCGGAAGGCGCTGAGACGGACCAGATCTAGCGGAGGCTCCATGGCGGAGGAGAAGTTCGAGGAACTGGGCAAGGAAAGCGGGCAGAAGCGCACCGCGGCGCGGACCGAGGAACGCTTTCCCGTGGAATTCGAGCGCATCTCCGAAAGCGACGCCCGCGGCCTAGAGCGGGCCTACCTCGCCAAGCGCACCGCGGAGCGCGAGGACCTCGCCGGCGGGGGGGACAACCTGGGCGACCAGTTCAGCTCCATGGGCGCCTCCCAGGCCCAGATCCAGATGTTCCAGCAGACGGTGCGGCTCATCCGCCAGCTCGAGGACAAGGTGGACCAGCTCTACGCCGCCGTCACCGGCAGGGAGATGAGCCAGGCCAAGCGCCTGAAGGCCATGTGCATCGACCTCTCCTCCGGCGGCATGCGGTTCATCACGGCCGTCCCCCTGAACAAGGGTGACCACCTGAAGATCGTCATCCCGCTGCCGCCCCTCCACCCCGTCACCGTGAGCGCCATCGGAAAGGTGGTCAAGAACGGCGAGGTGCGGCTCGCGTCGGGGAAGAAGGCGTGCGAGGCGGCCATCCAGTTCACCGCCATCAACGAGCAGGACCAAGAAGAGATCGTCGCCTACAGCTTCAAGCGCCAGCGCGAGGTGGCTTACAAGGTCGTCGCGCCCGCGGAGGGGGAAGAGGGAGAGAACTGACCCCTCCGCTCTGGTCTCCGCCACCCTTACAACCCAACGAACCGCCCCCCGCCGCGGCGCCCGCGCCGCGCCCGGGCGCGGGAGAACCGCCGATGCCCACCGTCCGGATCGAGAACCACGGCGTGGAATACGAGGCCGAGAAGGGCTGGAACCTCCTGGAGTGCGACCTCGTCCGGGAGATTGACCATCCCCACGACTGCGGGGGCAACTGTGCCTGCTCGACGTGCAAGGTCGTGGTGGTCTCGGGGGGCGACAGCCTCTCCGCCCAGGGCGAGGACGAGCGCGACACCCTCGACGCCTACGGCTGGGACCCGGACGCCTACCGCCTCGCCTGCCAGTGCGTCATCGAGAAGGACGGCCCCATCGTCATCCGGATGCCCGATCCGGAGTAATCCCCCGCCGCTCCGCCCGGTCCCAGGCCCGCAGCACCGCGTCGAAGGGCACCGCCCCCTTGCGCAGGAGCGCAGGGCGCTCCCCCCGCAGGTCCGCCACGGTGGAAGGGGGCCTTTCGTCCAGGAAGCCGCCGTCCAGGAGAAGGGAAATCCGCGGCCCGAAGCGGATGACGAGGGCGGAGGGATCGCGCAGGGGCGGGTCGCCCGGCCAGTTGGCGCTCGTGGCGGCGAAGGGGCCGGCGACGAGGGCGAGGGCGCGGCAGAGGTTCTGCCCGGGCAGCCGCACCGCGACGCCTCCCGGCCCTCCCGTCAGGCGGGCCGGGAGCCCCGGCCGCGCCGGGAAGACGAAGCTGATGGGCCCCGGCCAGAGGGCGTCCAGGAGCGCCCGGGCCCGCGCGGAGGGCGGCTCCGCGAGGAGGGCGAGCTGGCCCGGGTGGCCGATGAGCACCGGCGCCCCCTTCTCCTCCGTCCTTCCCTTCGCACGGTAGAGGGCCTCCATCGCCTCCGCGTCCAGCGCCCGGGCGCACAGGCCGTAGACGGTGTCGGTGGGGAGGGCCACCACCTCCCCCCGGAGCAGCGCCTCCCCCGCCCGGCGCAGCACCTCCTCCGTGGGGTTCGCAGGATCGACAGTCAGGATTTCGGCCAAGGGAGGGTCAGCCCTTGCGGGCGGCGTTCTTCTTCGCGGAAGCCCGCTTCTTCCGCCCCCGCTCGTCCTGGAGGGCGCGGTCGGCCGCCAGGATCTTTTCGGTCTGGCCCTCGGCGAACCGCCGGTAGGCCCGGGCCACCCGCTTGTCCGAGAGGGCGAGGATGCGGGCCGCGAAGAGCCCCGCGTTGCGCGCGCCCGGGCCCCCGATGCCCATCGTGGCCACCGGGATGCCGGGGGGCATCTGCACCGTGGAGAGCAGGGCGTCCAGCCCTCCCAGGGCCGGGCCCCCCATCGGCACCCCGATGACCGGAAGATCCGTCCCGGCCGCGGAGACCCCCGCCAGGTGGGCCGCCATGCCCGCCCCGGCGATCAGCACCCGGATGCCCCTCCCCGGCGCCCCGCGCAGGTACTCGCGCACGGCCTCGGGGGTGCGGTGGGCCGAGAGGACCCGCAGCTCCCACCCCACGCCCAGCTCGTCGAGGGCCTTCCCGGCCTCCTCCATCGCCGGGCGATCGGAGGCGCTGCCCATCAGGATGCCGACCCGGACCTCCGCCATCCGCGCCCTCAGGGGATATAGGCCTGGAGCTCGATCTCGAGCTTCGCGCCCGCGATGAGCTTGGCCGCCTGGAAGGTGGTGCGCGCGGGCGGGCTGACGACCCCGAAAAATTCCTCGAACACCTGGTTCATCTCCCGGAGCTCGGCCAGGTCCTCCATGAAGATGGTCACCTTGACCGCGTTCGCGAGCGAGGTTCCCCCCGCCTCGCACACCGCATCGAGGTTCTCGAGCACCCGGCGCGTCTGCGCGGCGATGCCGCCCGGGACGATCTCCCCCGTCTTTGGATCGATGGGAAGCTGGCCCGAGCAGAAGAGCCACCCGCCCGCGCGGATGGCCTGGGAGAGCGGGACCTTTCCGGACGCCGCCTTATCGGTCTTGATGACTTCCTTGTTCATCCGCGCGGGCCTCCGAATGGGCATGGCGGGGATTGGAGCGGTGGACTTCTTCCTGATACCCTGGCCCCTGGTTCCGCGTCAAGGAGCCGCCGTCGCGGAAAGGAGGCGGGCGATGGAACGAGAACTCTTCCCGAATCCGGAGGAGAGGGACAAGGAGGTTCTCCCCACCGAGCGCGGCGCGCCGGCCCCCGGTTACGCTCCCCTCGCCGAGCGGATGCGCCCCCGCGTCATCGAGGAAGTCCTGGGCCAGGACCACCTGCTGGGAGAGGGCAAGGTGCTCCGGCGGGCCGTGGAGCGGGACGAGATCCGATCCATCATCTTCTGGGGCCCCCCCGGCACGGGCAAGACCACCCTCGCCCGCATCATCGCCCACCGCACGGACGCCCACTTCATCACCCTGAGCGCCGTCCTGCACGGCGTGAAGGAGCTGCGCGAGGCGGTGGACGAGGCCCGGCGCATGCGCCGCCGGGGGAAGCGCACCATCCTCTTCGTGGACGAGATCCACCGCTTCAACAAGGCCCAGCAGGACGGCCTCCTGCCCCACGTCGAGGACGGCACGCTCATCCTCATCGGGGCCACCACCGAGAACCCCTCCTTCGAGATCATCGCGCCGCTGCTCTCCCGCTCGCGCGTGTTCGTGCTGAACCCCCTGGACGAGGGGCACATCACCGCCCTCCTGCGCCGCGCCGTCGAGGACCCGGAGCGCGGCCTGGGCGGCGCGGGGCTCCGGGCCGAGGAGGCCGCCCTGCGCCGCATCGCCGTCCTCTCGAGCGGGGACGCGCGCCAGGCGCTCAACATCCTCGAGCTGGCCGCCGCCATCGCGCTCGACGAGTCGGCCATCGGCCGTCAGGCGGGCGAGGAGCCCCAGCTCGGGGAGGCGGAGGTGGCCGAGGCCGCCCAGCGCAAGACCCTCCTCTACGACAAGGCGGGCGAGGAGCACTACAACCTCATCAGCGCCCTCCACAAGACGCTGCGCAGCTCCGACCCCGACGCCGCCCTCTACTGGATGGCGCGGATGATCGAGTCCGGCGAGGACCCCATGTACGTCCTGCGCCGCCTCGTGCGCTTCGCCTCGGAGGACGTGGGCATGGCCGACCCCCAGGCCCTCGTCCTGGCCATGGCCGCCCAGCGGGCCTTCCACTTCATCGGCCTGCCCGAGGGCAAGCTCGCCATCGCCCAGCTCGTCGTCTACCTCGCCACCGCCCCCAAGAGCGACTCCGTCTACCGGGCGCTCGGCGAGGCCGAGCGGGCCATCGAGGAGCGCCCGGCCGAGCCCGTGCCCCACCACCTGCGCAACGCCCCCACCCGGCTCATGAAGGACCTGGGCTACGGCAAGGGCTACCAGCACGCCCACCAGTTCGAGGACGCGGTCGTCGAGATGGAGGGCCTGCCCGACGGGCTCAGGGGGCGGCATTTCTACAAGCCCACCCAGCGCGGCTTCGAGGAGGAGGTGGGGCGCCGCATGGCCCGGCGGGAGGATCTCCTCACGGGACGCATCGCCGAGCGGGTGAACTTCCCGCGCATCCCCCCCTACGAGGAGGACCCTCGGCCCTCCGACCCCGCCATGCCGGGGAAGCGGGGGAAGAAGAGGAAGGAACCGTAAGCCCCATTTTGATATCCTGGACTTCATTCCCCCGCCGCCGACCCGCAGGAGAACCGCCATGCGCGCACCCATCGTCGTGACAGCCGCCGCGTTCGCTTTCCTGGCCGCCGGGGCCCAGGCGGCCGCTCCGGAGAGGCGGGGCCAGGGGGCGGCCCGGGCGGCGCTCGAGGCGAAGAGCGGCAGCAACGTCTCGGGCGAGGTGACCTTCGAGGAGATCCGGGGCCGGGGCGTCCTGGTCCGGGTGAACGCCCGGAACGTGCCCCCTGGCCTGCACGGCTTCCACATCCACGAGAAGGGCGACTGCTCGGCGCCCGACGCCACGAGCGCGGGAGGGCACTTCAACCCCGCGAACCGGCCCCACGGCGCCCCGGGCGCGAAGCGGAACCACGCGGGCGACCTGGGCAACCTGCTGGCGGACGAGGGGGGGAACATCAAGTACGAGAGCCTGCACGAGGGCTTCACCCTGGCCCGCGGGCGGGCGTCCGCCCTGGGGAAGGCGGTGGTCCTTCACGCCAAGCCGGACGACCTCAAGAGCCAGCCCGCCGGGGACGCCGGAGGGCGCATCGCGTGCGGGGTGATCCAGCCGGTCAACCCGCGCCCGGGCGGGCAGCAGACCCGGCGATAGGCGGGGCCCCCGCGCGCCATCCCTTCGGAGGCCATCGCACCGGGTTCCGCGGGGGCGCTCGATTGGACGCCCCCGCATTTCCGTGTCCCGGCGGCGGGATGGGGGAGGGATGCGCATGGAGGTGGAGTACTTCGACCACGTGGTCTTCACCGCGCGGGACGTGGAGGCGGCCTGCGCCTTCTACGAGCGGGTGCTGGGCATGGAGCGGGTGGCCTTCGACGGGGGCCGGGTGGCGCTGCGCTTCGGCCGCCACAAGATCAACCTCCACCAGGCGGGCCGGGAGTACCTGCCCCGGGCGGCCCAGGCCCTGCCCGGCACCCAGGACCTCTGCTTCATCACCCGGGTCCCCCTCGCGGAGGCCATGGCCCACGTGCGCGCCTGCGGGGTGGGGATCGAGCTGGGGCCGGTGCGCAAGAGCGGGGCGCTGGGGGACATCCGGTCGTTCTACTTCCGCGACCCGGACGGGAACCTCGTCGAGGTGTCGAACTACCCGGAGGGAGAGGCCTAGCGCCCGGGGCCGGCCTCGCGGCCGGCCCCGGGGAGAAGTAAAATGTTGACCTGCTATGTTCTTGTCATTCCGAGCGCAGCGAGGAATCCGCTTTTGCCTTAAGATGTCATTCTGAGCGACTGAAAGGAGCGAAGAATCTTCGCGAGTGGCCACACTCGTAGATTCTTCACTCCGCTTCGCTTCGTTCAGAATGACAGGCGAGGAGCAAAGCAGATTCCTCGGTCGCTTCGCTCCCTCGGAATGACAAATTACCCGTCACTTCACCACGATCTCCCACGGGTGCAGCTGCTCGTCGTGCCGGGGCGTGAACTCGATCCGCTTGTTGATCCCGAAGATGTCGTGCAGCCGGTAGAGCGGCTTGTGGGTGGCCAGCTCGAGCATCTTGTCCGAGACCTTCTCGAAGGCCAGATGCTGCTCCTTCAGGTCCTCGAGGGCGGACGCCTTGTCGATCATGGCGTCGATCTCTGGGTAGCAGGCGGGGCTCCAGGCACCCTTGCAGGCGGTGGTCCCGCGGAGGATGATGCTGTTGTCGCCGCTCGAGTTGCCGAACGAGAGGAAGTGCATGGCCGGAGTCTTGTTCTTGCCCTCCAGGTAGGTGTTGAAGGTGCGCCGGTAGAGGGCGAAGGGCTGCGGGATGCACCGGGTGTCGATGCCGGCCTGCTTGAGCATGCCCGCCGCCGCCTCGCAGCTCTCCCGGTCGAAGGGGGAGTTCCCGTCCGGGCTGATCAGGTCCGCCTTGAAGCCCTTCTCGTGGCCCGCCTCCTTCATGAGCTGCTTGGCCTTGGCCACGTCGTAGCCGTACCAGCGCTTGCTCTCGTTGTAGCCGAACTGGGTCCAGGGGTGGTAGATCTGGTGTACCGGCTCGGCGTAGCCCCGGAGGAAGGTCTTGTACATGGCTTCGCCGTTCAGGGCGTAGTTGGCGGCCTTCCTCACGCGCACGTCCTTGAAGGGGCTTCCCTCCGGGGTGAAGAAGCCGATGTAGGCGATGCGGACGGAGGACTTGTTGACCACGTCCAGCCTGGGGTCCGCCTTGATCTGGGGGATGAAGTGGGGGAGCACCTTGTGGGCGATGTCGATCTCGCCCGCCTGGAGCGCCTTCACCCGCGTGGTGGCCTCGGTGATGGGGCGCATGATCACCCTCTGGGGCCGGTTGGGGAACATGGAGTTGCCCCACCAGGTGGGGTTGGCCTCGTACTCGTAGCGCTGGCCCTTGGTCAGGCTCTTGATGATGTAGGGGCCGCCCGAGACGATGCCGCGCGAGAGCTCCTCCTTCCTCTTCCCCTTGTTCGCGAGCGAGACGATGTGCCCCCAGCCCGCCAGCCGGCGGACGAGGCCGTTGTCGGGCACCTTCATGTGGAAGATGAAGGTGCGGTCGTCTAGCACCTCGATCTTGTCGAAGTCCTTCCAGTAGGCCCGCTGGTAGCTCTGGTTGGCGGGATCCATGATGCGGCCGATGGAGAACTTGACCGCCTCGGAGTTGATGGGCGTGCCGTCGGTGAACTTCGCCCCCGCGCGGAGGGTGAACTTCATCCGCCGCGAGTCGAGCCGCTCGTACTTCTCGGCCAGCCAGGGGATGATCTCGCCCGTCTTGGTGTCGGAGAGCAGCAGCTTGTCCGACGTCCAGGGCCACACCATGGCGCCGATGAAGCTGGAGTAGACGTGGGGGTCCATCGTCTCCGCCTCGCCGTTGATGGCGATGGTGATGGTGCCCCGGGGCGCGGCCGGCGCCGGGGCGGCCCAGAGGAGAGACATGGCGGCGAACAGCACGAAAGCGACGCGGATGCGCATGGGGAGTCCTCCCGCACAAGTGAAGAGGGAGCCACCGCTTGAAGAGAATGGAGCAATCGTCCCACAACGAATGGTCCGGGTAAAGAGGGAATTGTTTCAGTTCGTTGCAAAGAGTGGAACCGGATGGGCGCCCGTGCCCGTGCTCAGCCCGAGCGGAGCGTCTCTTTGAGATAGTGGCCGAGGGCCCGGACGCTGCTCTCCCGTGTCGCCGAGCCCTCGGGATAGCAGAGGATTTCGTCGTCTATCCGCGCGCGGCCCACGGGAATGCGCCGCCCCCCGGGGGTCCCGTCGTCGAAGAGCGGAAGGGCGAAGAGATGCGCGGCGTCGGGGTCGCGGAGGGCGGTCCCCGCGATGCGGGCCGCCCGCTCCAGGATGTCGACGTAAACGCGATCTTCCGCCACTGGCCTGTCAGGGCGTGCTGGTGCCGGGCCGGAAGCCGCTGCGCGCTGGGGTGAGAGGCGCGGGGCGCTCCTCCTTGAGCACCACGGTATCCGCAATCTTGTCGTGCCAGGCCTGGGCGTCGCGGTCCCAGATGGCCCACAGGTAGCCCAGCCCGAAGAATATCCCGCTCACCGCCTTGCCCACGACTTCCCGGAGCACCATCCGCCAGAAGCCGGCCGGCTCGCCCGTCATCTTGTGCACCACCCGCTCCCCGAGCAGCCATTTGCCCGGGGTGAGCCCCCGGCGCATCAGCAGGAGCCCGATCGCCATGTAGGCGATCGAGGCCACCTGGGCGAACCAAAGGGGGGAATCGTCGAAGGGGCTCCGGGACCACCCGGAGGCGATCTGGAGGGTCACGGTGAAGACGATGTAGCCGAGCAGGGGGTCGACCACGGTGGCCAGCAGGCGCCGCACCAGGCTGGCCTTCACCCCTGCCGCCGGCTTGGGGATGAAGGCGTCGCACCAGATGCAGAAGAGGCGATCGGGCACGATCTCGCGGGCGCAGCGCGGGCACTCCATGCTCTCTCCTTCCTCCTCCGCCGGGGCGGGGCCGCCCGGGGCGGGCATACTCTAGCATTCCTGGCGGGACGGCGCAGGGCGTGGCGTAGCGCCAAATGTAGGGGCAGGCCCCTGTGCCTGCTCACACCTATATCTGCCTGGGAATTGGGCGGCCACAGGGGGCCGCCCCTACGCCTCCCGTCGCAGGACGTAAAGGAGCACCTCCCGCTCCCCGCCCCGCGCGGGCGCGGGATGGACTCCCCGCCCCGCCAGCCGGAAGCCCGCCTTCTCCAGCACCCGCATCGAGGCCGCGTTGTCCGGAAAAACCCCCGCCTTGATCTCGCGTATCGGCAAATGGCCGAACGCCCACCCGGTCAGCGCCCGCACCGCCTCGGTGGCGTAGCCCCGCCCCCAGAAGGGCCGGCCGATCCAGTAGCCGATCTCCAGCCGGCCCTCGTTGTCCCCGGTTTCGAGACCGATGCACCCGGTGAGCCGCCCCGCCGCCTTCTCCTCGATGGCGAGCATGAGGCCCCGGCCCGCCTCCCGCTCCCCCGAGGCGAGGGCGAGCCAGGCCTCCGCGCCGCCCTCGGGGAAAGGATGCGGCACCCGCGCCGTGTGGCGGGCCACCTCCCACTCCGAGAGGAGGGGCTCGATGGCGGGGGCGTCCGCCGGACTGGCGGGGCGGAGGATGAGCCGCGCCGTCTCCAGGGGGATGAACGTGGCGAAGGCGGGGAAGGGCATCGTGGTCGGCTCGCGGGAGAGATTGGTTTTCCCTCTCCCTCCGGGAGAGGGTAGGGTGAGGGAAAAGCCGCTGGTGGAGCTGCCCTCACCCCAGCCCTCTCCCAAAGGGAGAGGGGGCAAGGCGTCTGCATCGTTCCTACGATCAACCGGCCAGCCTGTTCCGCCCCCCTACCCGAAGATCTCGATCTCCGGCTCCTTCTCGCCGAAGTAGACCGCCTTCACCTTCTTCAGGTCCTCGAGCACGAGGCGCTTGTCGCCCGGGTTCCGCAGCAGGTAGGCCGGATGGTAGGTCGCGAGGCAGGGGACGCCCTGGTAGCGGCCGAACTTCCCCCGCAGCTTGCCGATGGGGGTCTTGGTCTGGAGCAGCCACTGCGCGGCGAACTTGCCGAGCGCCACGATGAGCCGGGGCCGGATGATGGCGAGCTGCTTCTTGAGGTAGGGCTCGCAGGAGGCGATCTCGTCCGGCTCGGGGTTGCGGTTGCCAGGCGGGCGGCACTTCAGGATGTTGCAGATGTACACTTCACTGCGCGGGACCTCGATCACGTTCTCGATCATCTTGGTGAGCATCTGGCCCGCCCGCCCCACGAAGGGGATGCCCTGGGCATCCTCGTCCGCCCCCGGCGCCTCCCCCACGAAGACGAGCTTGGCCTTGGGGCTCCCCACGCCGAAGACGAGGTTCGTCCGCCCCGCCCCGAGCTTGCAGCGCAGGCAGCCCGCCACCGCGAGGCCGAGCGCCTCCAGGGTCATCTCCTCCTCCGGGTCGAAGGGCAGGGGCGGGGGCGCGGGGAGGGAGCCCTTGCGCCCGGAGGCGGCGGGAGGGGACATCGGGGAAATCTCCATCATCGGCAGGAGCCCGGGCTGGACCGTCCGGGGCGGCGCCTGCGGCGGGGAGAAAGCCTGCGCAGGGGCTTCCTTCACGGCCGAGGGGGCCTCCGCCGGGGGGTAGGCCGCCGGGCGCGGCACAGGCGCGGGGGCCGAAGGCGCGGTCCGGGCGGGCGAAGGCGTCCCCTCCGCCCGGGGCCGGGCCGCGAGGGAGACGTACTGCACCCCCGCGGCGCGGAGGCTTTTCATGTGCCCGAGCAGGGCCCGGGCGATCTCGTCGCGTTCGGCCACGGCGTCACCGGTGGGGGCGGGGCGGAGGAAAACCATTATCCAGGCAAATTCTAATGCACGCGTCATGGAAAAGAAAGGCTGCGGACACGCTTTGCAGGGGCGAGGCATGCTCGCCATGCGGGTCCCGTAGGGGCGGTTCGCGAACCGCTCCTACACAAACCAGCGCGGCCGGCGTTCCCGGACGGCTTCGGCCGACTGAAGGCCGGTCGCCCCTACGAAACGGAACCCTGCCTCGCCTGCCACATCCCGGCCAGCCGGTCGAGGATGAGACCGGCCAGGGCCTCTTTGCGCTGGGCGGGGAGGGACTCCTCCCTTCCGTCCGCCCCGATGAGAAGGGCCGCCGAGCTGTCCGCCCCCATGGCGTCCTGCCCCCCCGAGACCAGGTTGGCCACGATGAGGTCGAGTTTCTTGCGGCGGAGCTTCTCCCGCGCGTTTTTCTCCAGGTCCTCCGTCTCGGCCGCGAAGCCGACGAGGAGGCGATCCCCCTTCGTCTTCCCCATCTCGGCCAGGATGTCCGCCGTGCGCTCGAGCTCGAGGACGAGGGGGCCGTCCTCCTTCTTGCGCTTGCGGCCGAGGGGCCGGACGGGGCGGTAGTCCGCCACGGCGGCGGCCATGATGCCGGCGTGGGCCTCGCGCCAGGCGGCGAGCACCGCCTCCCGCATCTGGGCGGCGGACTCGACCCGCACCGTCCGGAGGCCGGGCGGGTCGGGCAGGCTGGCCGGGCCGCTCACGAGGGTGACCTCGGCCCCGCGCGCGGCAGCCCCGGCGGCGAGGGCGTAGCCCATCTTGCCGCTCGAGCGGTTGGTGAGGTAGCGGATGGCGTCCCACCGCTCCCGGGTGGGCCCCGCCGAAACCACGAGGCGCATTCCGCCCAGGTCGTGCCTGGGCACGAGCAGGCGCAGCGCCTCCCGGAGGATGTCCTCCGGCTCGGGCATCCGCCCCGCCCCCTCGCCCTCCTCGGCGCGCGCCATCCGGCCCGTCCCGGGCGGCATCACGGCGTGGCCGCGCTCCCGGAGCTTGCGCACGTTCTCCTGGACGGCGGGGCTCCCCCACATGCGCGGGTTCATGGCCGGGACGGCGAGGACGGGGGGCCGGGCCGAGAGGAGGAGGGTCGAGAGGAAGTCGTCCCCGATCCCCCCGCGAACTTGCCGATGATGTTGGCCGTGGCCGGGGCGACGATGATCAGGTCCGCGCGGTCGCTGAGGGAGACGTGGGGCATCTCGCCCGGACGCTCGGCGCCCTCGATGGGGAACATGCGCGAGATGGGCGGGCGCCCCGTCAGCACCTCGAAGGGCAGGGGCTGGACGAAGGCGAGGGCGCTTTGGGTGAGCACCGCCTGGACCTCCGCCCCCTGGAGCGCGAGCTGGCGGGCGAGATCGATGGCCTTGTAGGCCGCGATGCCCCCCGAGACTCCGAGTACGATTCTCTTGCCGGCGAGCGCCCCGCTCATGCGCCCGCCCCCGCCGCCTTCGACCGGTGCGCGGCGATGATGTCCGAGAGTTCCCGGAAGGCCGCGTCCAGGTCCTCGTTCACGATGACGTAGTCGTAGAGGGCGCGCCGGGACATCTCCTCCTCGGCGCGCGCGAGCCGCCGCGCGATGCGGTCCTCGGCCTCGGCCCCGCGCTTGCGGAGCCGCTTGGCGAGTTCCTCGATCGAGGGAGGCATGACGAAGATGAGAGTGGCGTCCGGGCGGCGGCGCTTCACCTGGAGGGCCCCCTGCACGTCGAGGTCCATGATCACGTCCTCGCCCGCCTCCAGCTTGCGGTCCACCCCGTCGGAGGGAGTGCCGTAGTGGTCGCCGAACACCTCGGCCCACTCCAGGAAGCCGCTGGCCTTGATCCGCCGGTGGAAGTCCTCCGGCGTGAGGAAGAAATAATGCACGCCCTCCTTCTCGTAGCTCCGGGGCGGGCGCGTCGTGGCGCTGACGGAGTGCCAGATGCCCGGGATCTCGCGCACCGCGCGCTCGATCAGGGAGGACTTTCCCGTGCCCGACGGCGCGGAGAGCACGAAGATGTGGCCTCGGCGGCGGCTCATTCGGCGTTCTGCACCTGCTCGCGGATCCGCTCGATGGCGCTCTTGAGGTCCACGGCACGCTGGGTGAGGGGAAGGTCGGAGGATTTCGAGGCGATGGTGTTGGCCTCCCGGTTCATCTCCTGCACGAGGAAGTCGAGCTTCCGCCCCGCCGGGCCGGGCGCCGCCAGCATCTCCCGGAACTGCACGATGTGGCTCTCGAGCCGGCTCAGCTCCTCGCTGATGTCCCCGCGCTCGGCCGCGTAGATGAGCTCCTGCTCCAGCCGGCCCGGGTCCAGGGTCAGGCCCTCGGCGAGCTTCACGAGGCGCTCGCGCAGCCGGGACTGGATGGCCTCGCGCGCCTCGGGCACCCGCTCCCGGATCTCGCCGCAGATGCGCTCCACCTCGGCCAGGAGGCCCATGAGGTCGAGGTCCAGGGCCGCCCCCTCCCGGCGGCGCATGCCGCCCAGGGTGTCCAGGGCCTCGCCGAGGGCGCCGAGCAGGGGCCCGCGCAGCTCCTCCTCGGCGAAGGACGACTCCTGGGGCCGCAGGGCGTCCCGGAACCCGGCCAGGAGGGAGATGTCCACGTCCCCCGGCAGCTTCAGGTCCTTGGCGAGCGCCCGGAGGGAGTTCACGAGGGCGCGGGCGGCGGCCGGGTCCACGGCGGGCGCGCCGTCCGCGGTCTCGTCCAGGCGGATGTAGACGTCGAAGCGCCCCCGGGCGAAGCGGGCCTTGATGGCCTCCCGGACCTCGCTCTCCAGGGAGAGCGACCAGCGCGGGCCGCGGACGGAGGCCTCGAGGAAGCGGTGATTCACCGACCGGGCCTCCACCGTCAGGGTGCCCCCGCGCAGGGGGCGCTGGCCGGAGCCGTAGCCGGTCATGCTCTCCGTGGCCATGTTTCCTCCGTCAAGCGATTTAACGCCGCTATCAAAAAAGATTACAGTAAGTTCCGGAGGGAGCCGTGTCAATTTGGGGGCCGGGCCTCCGGCGGCCCCCCGAACCCGGACAATAGCCCATGGACGCATTCATCCTCCAGGCCGTCGCCCGCGAGCTGGACGCGGCGCTGCGGGGCGCCCGCCTCGAGAAGGCCGCCCAGGCCGGCCCCTGCACCTACCTCCTCGGCTTCGCCTGCCGGGATAGGCGGGCGCGGCGGCTCCTCCTGAGCGCGGACCCCGCCCACCCGAGGCTCCACCTCACCTCGGAGTCCCCCCCCTCCGTGCCCGAGCCGGGGGATTTCCTGCGGAGCCTGCGCAAGCACCTCGCGGGCGCCCGGGTCTCCCGGGTGGCGGCGGGGGAGTGGGAGCGCGTGGTGCAGCTCTCGCTGGAGCGGCCGGCCGGGAAGGGGACGGCCACGTTCGCCCTCTTGGCCGAGGTGATGGGGCGCTGGAGCAACCTCATCCTCCTGGACGGGAAGACGGGCGCCATCCTGGACGCCACCCGCCTCTCGACGGACGAGGCGAACCCCGGGCGCCCGGTGGCGCGCGGGAGCGCCTACCGCCTGCCCCCCGCCCAAAAGAAGCCCGCCCCGGACTCGGTGGACGAGGCGGCCTTCCTCGGCCTCCTGGCCGGGGCCGGTCTGGCGGAGGCGGACCCGAAGGAGCGGGCGCGCTGGCTGGTGCGCGCCTTCGCGGGCATCAGCCCCGGCGCCGCTTCCGAGATCGCCGCCCGCGCCGGCGGGGACACCCGGTCCTTCTGGGAGGCCTTCGCCTGGGCGGTGGAAAGCTACCGGGCGGGCCGCTTCCAGCCCGCCCTCCTCCTGGATGCGCGGGGGGCCCCGTCCGGGCTGAGCGCGCTCGGGGCGGCGGGACTGCACCCGGGCCGGACCCGGCCCTTTCCCTCCATGAACGAGGCGGCGGACGACTTCTACCGCGGCGCGGCCGGCGGGACTTCCCTGCGCCGGGCGCGGGAGGCGCTGGCCGCCCGGGTGAAGAGTCTTCTCAAGCGGACCGAGCGCAACCTCGCCGCCGTCGGGCGGGACCTGCTCCAGGCGGAGGCGGCCGAGGACTGCCGCCTGAAGGGCGAGCTCCTGCTCCGGAACCTGGAGGGGCTGGAGGAGCGCGCGGCCTCCGTCCGGCTCCCGCACGACGGGACAGAGATCGAGGTCCCGCTCGACCCCCGCTACCCGCCCTCCGAGAACGCCCAGCGGTATTTCCGGCGCTACAAGAAGCTCAAGCGCCTCCTCGGCGCGGGCGGCCGGCGCCGGCAGGACCTCGAGGCCGAGCGCGCTTTCCTCGAGGGGCTGCTCTATGATGCGGAGGAGGCCGAGGGCCCGGAGGCGCTCGCCGGGGTGGGCCAGGCGCTGGAGGCGGGCGGCTTCTCCAAGAAGGCGGCCTCTCCGGCCCGCGGGCGGCGCCGGGCGGAGGCCCCTCCCGCCCGGCCCTACCGGCGGCTGGCCGCGCCCGGGGGCTGGGAGATCTTCGTCGGGAAGAACGCCCTCGGGAACGAGGCGCTCCTGCGCCGGGTGGCGCGGGCGGGGGACACCTGGCTCCACGCCCAGGGGCTGCCGGGCAGCCACGTGCTCCTGCGCGCGGCGGGGGAGCCCGGGGAGGATGCCCTCCTCCAGGCGGCGGCGCTCGCCGCCTACCACAGCCGCGGGCGCGGGGACGGCCGGGTGCGGGTGGACTATCTCCCTGTCGAGCGGCTCCGCCGCCCGCGGGGGGCGCGCCCCGGCCAGGTCATCTTCACGGGGCAGGGCACGGTGCTGGCCTCGCCCGAGGAGGGGGGCCGCCTGTTGAAGGAGCTGTCCGAGCGGGACGGCTGACCGCCGGTTCCGTCGCCGGGAAAGGGGGACGCGATGAGGAAGATCATGTACCGGGGAGCGGCCGCGCTCGTGGTGTGGGGGACGCTGGCCGGGTGCGCGGGATACGAATGGAGGAAGGCGGGGGCGACGCCGCAGCAGGTCATGCGGGACGAGGAGCTTTGCCAGCGGCACGCCGAGTCGATCCGGCGGACGGCGCCGGCGGGGACGCTGCCCGGCACGACGGGAACTCCGGGATACACCAGCTCCTCTCCGAGCGAGGAGGTCGAGGTGACCAAGCGCTACGTGAGCTGCATGGAGGCGAGAGGATACGAGCGGGCGAAGGCCCAGTAGGCCGTGACCCCGGCGGAGCGCTTCGACCAGGCGATCGAGATCATCCTCGCCGACAGGCGCGGCCTCATCGGCTTCCTGGGGGCGTTCTCCGAGGGGCAGGCGCGCTGGAAGCCGCCGGACGGGGAGTGGTCCATCCTGGAGGGCCTCGAGCACGTCATGCGGGAGGAGTGGTCCTTCCGGGCGAACTTCCTGGCCGGCCTCCGGGAGGCCGAGGCCACGGGGGTGTGGGACAACGCCCCCGATCCGGTGGTGAAGTACGGCTGGGAGGCCATGCGGCGCCGGGAGCAGGGGCCGTCGATGGCCCCCGCCCACCTCCACCCGGCGGGGGAGGGAACCTGGGAGGGGATGAAGGCGGCGCTCTGGCCCGACCGCATGGCCACCCGGGAGGTCCTGCTGCCCTACCGTGCCCGCGACCTCGGCCGCCTCATCATTTTCATGAGCAAGCGGCTCGGCCACCTGAACGGCTACGACCGCATTGTGTATTGCGGAATTCACGATTACCTGCACCAGGACCAGATGGCGCGCGTGGCGGGCCAGCCGGGTTTCCCTCGGAAATAGGCGCTTTCCGCCCGTGCGCCTCTGGGCGCCCCCAGTGAACACCCGGATTTCATTCAGGGAAAAACGTTCTCGTATTTTCTTGACATTTCCTCGCCGCAATCCGTAAGATTCGCTTGAAATCTTATAATAATGAAAGATGGAGGTGAGGCTCCCATTTGCCGGAGCCCGTTCCGTCCATCTGGAGCCAGCGCCAGTGAGTTCTCCATCGGCGCGGAAGGCGGCGCCGGTTCGGCTCAGGAAGGCAGACGCGCGGGAGGAAGCCCGCTCCCGCGGCGGCTGCAAGCGCCCGGAGGAGGGAGCTCCATGATCAAGGACGGGAGTCTCACCACAAACGGCTGGCTTTTCGTTGTCTTCCTCGTGCTGGTGTTCACCACACCCTTCAACCCCTTCATCACCCACCGGTACCTGCCCATCGTCTGGTACGCCGCCGTCGCCGTCTATGGGCTGTGGCTGATGGCCAAGGTGACGCGAGAGGAGGGCTACCGATGAACTGGGGATCGCCCTACTACATTTTCGCTTGGCTCGCCGCCTATCTCGTCGTCACGGCGTGGGTCGCGTGGAAGTACAGCACCGGGGTCGAAACCGAAGAAGACTATTACGTCGCGGGGCGCAGCGTGGGGCCCTTCGCCAACACGATGTCCATCGTGGCCACCATCGCCTCGGGCGGCATCTACCTGGGGACCGTGGGCTTCTTCTACGACCACGGGGTGAACTTCCTGGGCTACGGCTTCGCATACGTCTGCTTGGTGTTCGGCCTCTGGTTCGTGGGCAGGCGCCTGTGGCCGGTGGGCAAGAAGTTCAACTACTCGACCCCGCAGGACTTCTACGGCGACTTCTATCAGAGCGAGTTCCTCCGGCTGTTCGGGGCGGTGGGGAGCATCATCTTCCTCATCCCCTACTACGCCTCGAACGCCGTCGCCATGGGGTTCGTCCTGGAGCGGTTCGCGGGCCTCCCCTACGTCTGGGGGGTCTGGCTCCTGGTGGTGTTCACCGTGGTCTACACCACCTACGGGGGGATGCGGGCCGTCATCTACACGGACGTCCTGCAGGGGGTCATCCTGCTCCTCTTCGGCATCGTGGCGGTGTTCGTCATCCTGAACGCGGTGGGAGGCTACACCAAGCTGATGGACGATCTCCCGCCGAAGATGACCGTCCACGGCACCGACTGGGCCGCCTACGGGCTCTTCATCGGCTGGATCGTGTTCATGTTCTCCCACCCGCTCACGCTCTCCGACCGTATGACCCGCATGTACACCATCCGGAGCCTGGGCGCCTTCCGCACGAACGTCCTGCTCACGGGCGGTGCGCTGCTCATGGTTTGCCTGGTCTTCGTGCTGCTGGGGATGGCGAGCCAGAAGATCATGGGCCCCGGCATCAAGCCGAACGATGAGGCCATCCTGGGCGCCATCCAGCGGCACGCCCCCTGGCTCATGGCGTGGATGGTGGTGGTGGTGTGGGCGTGCGGGATGTCCACCATGGACTCGGGGCTGGTGGGGGCGGACGCGATGCTCTCGAAGGACATCATCCGCCGCTACATCAAGCCGGACATCTCCGACTCCCAGCTCGTCCGGATCGGGCGGTGGGCCATGATCGTCTTCGGGCTCCTCGCGGCCTGGATCGCCCTGCAGCGCCCGCCCGGCATCTGGGCGCTCGTCCGGCTGGTCGTGATGTTCCACATGCAGTTCCTGCCCATGCTGATCCTGGGGCTCTACTGGAAGCGGGCCTCCAAGCTGGGGGCCGAGGTGGGCTGGGCCGTGGGGGTGATCCTGGGCACCTACTACACGTTCTGGGCCTCGGGCCCGCCTCCCATCAACGTGGGCGGGGCGCCGGCGCCCGGCTTCTTCGCCCTGCTGGTCAACTTCATCCTGTTCGTGGTGATCTCGCTCCTGTCCTCGCCGGCGCCGGCGGCGCACCGGGCCAAGTTCGAGGAGGCGTGGAACGCGCTTCCCGAGCCGGAGCCGGGCGAGAAGGTGAAGGTCACGGCCTGAGAAGCATCCTCCCCCGGCTCCCGCACAGGGGGCCGGGGGATTCTCGGGGACCGCCGCGCCGCCTCGCGCCGCCGAGCGCATGCCGGGCTACAGGAACCGCGCCAGCACCTGGTTGGCGAGGAGGGTGCCCCGGGAGGTGAGGCGGATGGCCCCGTTCTCCCGCTCCAGGAGGCCGCCCCGGCCGAGCTCCTCGAACAGCGCGCCGAAGGCCTCCTCCGGGTCCGCCCCGCAGGCGCGGGCGACCTCGCCGAGGGAGACGCCCTCCCTGAGCCGCAGGCCCAGCATGAGGGCCTCTCCCATGGCCTTGGCCGGATCCCCGACGATCTCCTCCCCCGAGGTCGGATCTTCCGCCTGCGCCTGGTAGACATCGGGCCGGGCGTGGTTCCAGACGCGCTTGTTCCCGACGAAAGAATGCGCCCCGGCGCCCAGGCCCAGGTACTCCCCGCGCTTCCAGTAGTTGAGGTTGTGGCGGCAGCGGCGGCCGGGCCGGGCGAAGTTGCTGATCTCGTAGCGCTCGAAGCCCGCCCGCGCCAGGAGCCTGTCGCGCATCCGCCACATGGCGAGGGCCGTCTCCTCGTCCGGGAGGCCGCGCAGCTCGCCCCGGCCGTGCAGGGCGTGGAAGGCGGTGCCCGGCTCGATGGTGAGCTCGTAGGCCGAGAGGTGCTCGGGGCCCAGGGCGAGGGCCGCCTCGATGTCGGCCCGGGCGGCCTCCACCGTCTGGAACGGGATGCCGAACATGAGGTCCAGCGAGACGTTGTCGAAGCCCGCCGCGCGCGCCGCGCGGAAGGCGGCCCGGGCCTCCTCCCCCGTGTGGACGCGGTCGAGGCGGCGCAGGGCCTCGTCGTCGAAGGACTGGACCCCGACGCTGATCCGGTTCACCCCCGCCGCGCGCAGGGCGGCGAAGCGCGCCGCGTCGGCGGCCCCGGGGTTGGCCTCGGCCGTGACCTCGGCGTCCGGCGCGAAGCGGAAGAGCCGGCGCAGGGCATCCAGCAACCGCGCCGTCTCCCCGGGGGGCATGAGGGAGGGGGTCCCCCCACCGAAGAAGACGGTCTCGACGCGCCTGCCCCCGAGGCCCAGGGTGCGGCTCCGGCCCTCCGCCTCGCGGATGAGCGCGTCCGCGTAGCGGGCGGCCCAGTCCTCCCCGGCTCGGCCGAGGGCGATGAGGCCGTCGAGGGCGTAGGAGTTGAAGTCGCAGTAGCCGCACTTGGCGAGGCAGAAGGGGATGTGGACGTAGACCGAGAGGGGGGCTTCCCGCGGCGGGCCGCCGGGGAGGCTTCCGGGGGCCGGGCGGGAGCCGGCCCGCTGGTTCTTCTCCGCTCGCGGCATGTTGGGGAACCCCTTGATTTATCTCCGCGGAGCGCCGCGTTTTCCGCGGCGGGCCCGGTGAGAATGCATGGAGAAGGCAAACCTTGCTATATTCGGGCTTCCGGTTTCATATTCGCTAAAAAGCGGCCGAGGAGCCAACCGCCGTGCCGATCACGCATCTTACCACCGAGGAGCGCTACCGGGTCATCAGGCGGGTGGGCCACGTGCTCAACTCGAGCCTGGACCTGAACGTGGTGCTCCCGCGCCTGGCCCAGGAGCTCAAGGCGATCTTCCCCCTGGACCACGTGGCGCTCTGCATCATCAACCCCGACGGGAAGAGCTACAGCTGGACCAACATCACGACGGACGAGGGCGGGGTCGCGCTGCCGGGCGAGAACGTCCCGCTGCAGGGCGGCGCCCTCGGCTGGCTGATCGAGCACCGGGGCGACATGCCGCACGTCATCTACGAGGACCTCGAGCGCGAGCGCCCGTTCGCGGAGGACGAGATCGTATTCAAGCGGGGCATCCGCAGCGGCATCCGCGTCCCGCTCGAGATCGACAATAAGGTTTTCGGCGAGCTCGCCGTGGCCAGCTACACGCCCCGGCGCTTCACGGAGGAGATGGCGCGCTTCCTGCTGGACCTGGCGCCCTCCATCGCGACGGCCGTCGCCAACGCCCGTGCCTACGCCCAGCTCGAGGCCAGCCGCCAGGACCTCTACCACGAGGCGGTCCTCCTCCGGGACGAGCTGCGCGAGCTGCACAACTTCGAGGAGATCATCGGGAAGAGCCCGGCCATCCACAAGGTCCAGGATCTCATCCGCCGGGCCGCGCCGACCGAGGCGACCGTGCTCATCCTGGGCGAGACGGGGACCGGCAAGGAGCTCGTCGCCCGCGCCATCCACAACCTGAGCTCCCGGCGCAGCCGCGTGCTGGTGAAGGTGAACTGCGCCGCTCTCCAGGACACGCTGCTGCTGAGCGAGCTCTTCGGCCACGAGAAGGGCGCCTTCACCGGGGCGGTGGAGCGCAAGATCGGCCGCTTCGAGCTGGCCCACAAGGGGACCATCTTCCTCGACGAGATCGGGGAGCTCCCCCCGGAGGCCCAGGTGAAAGTGCTTCGGGTGATGCAGGAGCGGGAATTCGAGCGGGTAGGCGGCACCCGCACGGTGCAGGTGGACACGCGCATCATCGCCGCCACCAACCGCGACCTCGAGGCCGAGGTCCGCGACGGGCGCTTCCGGAGCGATCTGTTCTTCCGCCTGAACGTCATCCCCATCCGCGTGCCCCCCCTGCGGGAGCGCAAGGAGGACATCCCGCTTCTCGTCGAGCATTTCGTCCGCCGGCACGCCACCCGCCTCAACCGGCGGATCAAGGCCGTGGACCCGCGGGACCTCGACCGCTTCATCCGCTACGGCTGGCCGGGGAACATCCGCGAGCTCGAGAACGTCGTGGAGCGCGGGCTGGTGCTGGGAGCGGGCGAGGTGCTGCGCTTCGACAAGCAGCTCATCGGCGAGGCCCCCCAGGCGCGCGAGGACGGCAAGGAGCGCCTCACCACCCTCGAGGAGCACGAGCGGCAGTACATCCTCCGGGTGCTGGCCCAGACGGGCGGCGTGGTGTCCGGAGAGCGCGGCGCGGCCCGCATCCTCGGGATGAAGCCCACGACCCTCCAGTCGCGGATGAAGAAGCTCGGCATCCGCGCCCAGCGAAAGTTCGGCGAGGTGGGCGAGCGCATCGCCGGCTAGCGTCCCCCGCCCGGTTGGCCGGGTTCGAGCTTCCCCAGCTTCGAGAATTGCGTCCATCCGGCTCCGAAATATCCAGGCACTCCTGATTTTCGCCCCCATGTGACGGTTTTCCTCATCTCCTATATAACGATATGTCGTAAATTATCTCAATTTCGTGTCACTCTCCAAGCACTTCCAATTGTCCGCTCGCCGAAAATTCGACGTAAATATTTGATTTTAATGATATTAGGGTATCGGATGTCTTTGGCACAATGGTTGCTTTAGATGAAATCGCTGTGGATTTCCGTGGTTTTCCCGGCGCCGTCTGCCGCCGGTGAGAAGGAAAGGAGAAAAGGCATCATGGACTTTCTGGTTGGATTGCTGGTTCTGGCGGTCCCCACGCTGGCCCTGGGGGTCATCCTCCGGAGGCGGCAGGAACTGGTGGGCCTCGGCCTCCGCCCCTACCGAGAGGGGGAGGTCCGCCCCTGGGAGACGGAGGCGGTGAGGCGCGCCGACCGGCGGCGGATCAACGCCCTGCTCGAGGAAGAGCTCATCCGCCGGGCCGCGTGAGGGAGGCAGAGAATGGATTTCGTGGTCGCCGCCGTTGTTCTGGGTTTTCCGGTGATGCTTTACGCGCTCCTCTTCACGGGACCGCGGAGACACCCCGCCGAGACGTCCCGGCAGGACGAAGGGAAGGCCGAGCGGCGGGCGGCTTAGCCGGGGAGATGCGTCCATGACGTTGCTGCTGATGGTGTTTTTCACGGCCGCGTTCATCGCGCTGGCGATCCTCACCGGCGGGAACGGGAACGATCACGCGGCCGACACCGAGGCCCGCCGGAGGATGCGGGCCCGCCTGGCGCGGGGCGGCTTTCCGGCCGAGGGCTGGGAAGTCTTTTAGGGGGCCCGAGGGCGCCCTTTGGATTGGAGGCTGAAGAGCCGATGTATACGCATGTACTGATTCCACTGGACGGGTCGAAAGCGGCCGAGGCCTCCGTGAAGGAGGCCGTCCGCATGGCTCCGGCCATCCGGTCCGTTCATCTGCTGATGGTGGACGAGCCCGTCCGCAGCTCGATCCGGCTGGACGGCTACGTCCTGTACGTGGACCAGTGGTACCGGATCCGCCGCGAGATGGCCGAGGACTACCTGCGCCCCATCGCCGAGGAGCTCAGGAAGGCGGGCTTGTCCGTCACCCAGTCCGTCCAGTTCGGCGAGGCCGGGGCGGCCATCGCCAAGGCGGCCGAGAACCTGAAGGTGGAACTCGTCCTGCTCGGCGGCGAGGAAGGCGGGTGGTTCCGGCGTCCCACGGGGCTGGCCGGGCTCGCCCCCCGGATCGTGCGGAGGGTCAAGGCGGCCGTCCTGACGGTTCGGGAAGCAGACATTCGCGCGGCCGAGGACCAAGCGCCGCAGGAGGTCCGCGTCACCCAGGCCGCCTAGGCCCGACATTCGAAATCCTGCCGCGGCTACTTCCAACGCCGCGCTTCCATGCCTCCCTCCCCGGCGGCCTCGCCATCCGGCACCGGACCGCCGGGGAGGGATTCCTCTCTTCTCCCCCTATGCGTTTCGCCCCGGCCCCTGTGCTAGGATGGCCCCTCTCCGCGGCCGCGCCTTTTTTCCCCATCGCCGGAGGACGGATGCGGCTCGTCATGCTCTGCCGGGACCCGCGGCTCTACAGCGTGCGCCGGCTGGCCGAGGCCGCCGGGGCGCGCGGGCACGCGGTCCGGGTTCTCGAGCCCTACCGCTTCAGCCTCGGGCTGGGCGGCGGGCGGCTCTCCCTCCGCTACGCGAGCCGGCCCTTCGGCGGGGCCGACCTCTTCCTGCCCCGCCTGGGGGCCGGCATCTCCGAGCACTCCCTCGCACTCCTTCGCCACCTCCACGCGGCGCGCTTCCTCGTCATCAACTCGCCGGCTTCCATCGAGATCGCGCGCGACAAGCTGCGCACCCTCCAGCTCCTCGCGGGCCGGGGCCTGCCCGTCCCCCGCACCGCCTTCGCGCCCGACCCGGCCCGGCTCGATGAGGCCCTCAGTGCGGTGGGAGGCCCCCCGGCCGTCCTGAAGCCCCCACGCGGCACCCAGGGCAAGGGCGTCACCCTCGCGGCGAGCCGCGAGGAGGCCCGCGCCGTGGCCGAGTTCATGTGGAGCCTAGAGCGCGAGGTGCTCGTGCAGGAGTACGTGCCGAGGGGGAGGAAGGGCGACCTGCGCCTCCTCGTGGTGGGGGGCGGGGTCGCCGGGGCGGTCCGGCGCCGGGCGGCCCGGGGGGAGTTCCGATCGAACCTCCATCAGGGCGGGAGCGCCGCCCGCGCCCGGCCCTCGAAGGAGGCCCGGGAGCTGGCCCTGCGCGCGGCGGCGCTGTGCGGCCTCGAGATCGCGGGCGTCGACCTGCTCGAATCGGAGCGCGGCCTCCTGGTTCTCGAGGTGAACGCGGCCCCCGGCTTCGAGGCCATCGAGCAGTCGGGCGGCGGGGACATCGCCTCCCGCATCGTCTCCCATCTGGAAGGGCGCGTTCCGAAGGCGTGAGTTTGCCGGGCCCGGCGGACGGCTTCTATAATCGCCGGGGCGGTACGTCTCGCACCGACCGTTGCGGCTGTTTTGAAATGGTTTGCCTGTCATTCCGAGCGCAGCGAGGAATCTGCTTTTCGGTTGTAAGCCTTACAAGCAGATTCCTCGGTCGCGGTGCTCCCTCGGAATGACAATGAGCGCGAACGAGCGGGGAATGCCGCTCGTGCTGCTGATTTCCGGGAGGCGAAAATGTCCGGCATCGACGCAATCTGCGCGCGGGCGCGGGAGGCCTCGCTGGCGCTGGCTCCCCTCCCGGGGGAGGCCCGGGACGCCGCCCTTCGCGCCATGGCCGAGGCCGTGGAGAAGGGGGCGGAGGCCATCCTCGCCGCCAACGCCGGGGACGTGGAGGCCTCGCGGGGCCAGATCCCGCTTCCCCTCCTCAAGCGCCTCGGGCTCGACGCGGCCAAGGTGCGCCAGATGGCCGAGGGCGTACGCGCGGTGGCCGCCCTGCCCGATCCGGTGGGGCGGGTCACCCTGGGCACCCTGCTGGACGAGGGCCTGAGGCTCCGCCGCGTCACCTGCCCCATCGGGGTCATCGCCGCCGTCTTCGAGTCGCGCCCGGACGCCCTGGTCCAGATCGCCTCCCTCTGCCTCAAGGCCGGGAACGCCTCCATCCTGAAGGGGGGGCGCGAGGCGGCCCGCACGAACCGGGTCCTGGCGGACCTCCTGGGCGAGGCGGCCGCCCGGCAAGAGGGCGTCCCCCGGGCCGCGCTCCAGCTCCTCGAGGCCCGGGAGGAGGTGGAGGCCCTGCTCGCGCGGGACGACGCCATCGACCTCATCGTCCCCCGGGGGAGCAACGAGTTCGTCCGCCACATCAAGGCGCGCTCGCGCATCCCGGTGCTGGGCCACGCGGACGGCGTCTGCCATCTATACGTGGACCGCGCGGCCGACATCGGCATGGCGGTGGCCCTCGCCGTGGACGCCAAGACGCAGTACGCGGCGGTGTGCAACGCCATCGAGACCCTCCTGGTGCACCGGGAGGCGGCCCCCGCCTTCCTGCCCCGGGCGGCCGGGGCGCTGCGGGCGAAGGGGGTGGAGCTGCGCGGCTGCGAGCGGACCCGGGCCATCCTGCGGGACGCCCTGCCCGCGAGCGAGGCGGACTGGAAGACGGAGTACCTCGACCTCGTCCTCTCCGTCCGGGTGGTGGACGATCTCGGCGAGGCCATCGCCCACATCAACCGCTACGGCTCCCGCCACACCGACGCCATCGTGACGGGGGACGCCGCCGCCGCGCGCGAGTTCATGCGGCGGGTGGACGCCGCCAGCGTCATGTGGAACGCCTCCACCCGCTTCGCCGACGGCTTCCGCTACGGCTTCGGGGCCGAGGTCGGCATCGCCACCGATAAGATCCACGCCCGGGGGCCGGTGGGCCTCGAGGGCCTGGTGACCTACAAGTACCAGGTCGAGGGAGAGGGCCACTGCGTCGCCGAGTACGACGGCGAGGGGGCCCGCCCCTTCCTGCACCGCCCCCTGCCGCCGGAACCGGGAACGAAATAACGGGTTATCATTTTTCCGTAGGGGCGAACCTCGTGTTCGCCCCGGGCGCGCCTGCCGGGAAAGGGCGATGGCAAGCATCGCCCCCGCGGAACCCTTCACGGTCATCCAAGCCGCTCTCGCCTGCCCCGTCCGGCCGGGAAGGAGATCCGCGTGCACCGCATCTTCCTGGCGGCCTTCCTCGTGGGGGCCGGGTTTTTGCTCACCTTCATGCTCGCGCACCGCCCGGCGGTTCAGGGGCCCGCCCCGGCGCCGGGCCCGGGGGCGGCCGTCTTCCGGGAGGTCTGCGCCTCCTGTCACGGCCCCCAGGGCGAGGGGATGGCGGGCCTCGCCCCGCCCATGCGGGGGCGGAACCTCTCCGTGGCCGAGGTCAAGGAGATCGTCCAGAAGGGCCGGGGCCGGATGCCCCCCCTCCCGGGGGTCCGGGGGGAGGCCCTCGAGAACGTGGCGCGCTTCGTCTCGGAGATGCGGTAGGAAAGCCCCGAATCCCGCTTGTTCCCGGCTGTTTTCCTCAAAAATCCGGTATGCATGAAAGTGCGCGAAATTGCGGTAGCGGGCGGCGGGCGGGGAGGGGGTATCTTACCGAGGGGCGGGGCACGCCCGCAGGGGCGGGTTTGAAACCCGCCCCTACGGAACGGGCGCGCCGGATGCCCGCCGCGCGAAGTCTCGCGAATGGAGGGGAAAAGCCCATGGTTTTCGCCGGGAGGAGAAGGAGGGCGCAGCGCAAGTAACGGATAATAACGCTTAGTAAGGGATAAAGAGGGGATAAAGCCCCGTTCTTTTGCGGGAGCCCCCCGCCCCCCGGGAAGAAGCGAGACGCGGGCTTCCGATGTTTTCCGGCGGTTTCCGGGGAAATTACGGGGAATTCCGGCAGGAAAATAAATCGGAACGGGGGCGGCGGCGGGATTACTTTCTTTCGCCCTGTGCTAGCATGGGCCTTCCCGCCCGAAAAAAACGCCCCGATTCCCGAGAGCCAGGGGAACGACCGTATGACCATCTTTCCGAAGGGAACGCGGAGAAAGGCCGGCCTCGCCCCGGGCACCCTGATCCAGATGGCGGAGAAGAAGACCGAGCGCACGGCCGTCCGCGCCCTGGACTATTCGCGGGACGCCCTCGATGAGCGCGAGGTGCTGGACCCCTCGGAGTGGCGAGCTTTCAAGGAATCGCCCGCCATGACGTGGATCCGGGTGGAGGGCATCCACGAAACCGAGGTGCTCCGGCAGCTGGGCGATGTCTTCGGCATCCATTCCCTCGTCCTGGAGGACATCCTCCACACCGACCAGCGCCCCAAGGTGGAGGACTACGACGAGTATCTCTACGTCGTGCTGAAGGTGCTCCTCTACAACGGCGAGGACAAGCGCGTCACCGTCGAGCAGCTCAGCATCGTCCTCGGCCGGAACTTCGTCATCACCTTCGAGGAGAAGGACCGGGGCCTGTTCAACCCGATCATCAAGCGCATACGCGAGTCCAAGGGCCGGTTCCGCAACCGGGGGGTGGATTATCTCTTCTATGCCCTCGTGGACGTGGCGGTGGACCACTACTTCGTGGTCCTGGAGCGCCTGGGGGAGGACATCGAGGAAATCGAGGAGGAGGTCATCGAGTCCCCCACGCCCGAGGTCATGCAGCGCATCTTCGACGCCCGGATGAACATGCTCATCCTGCGCCGCGCGCTCTTCCCCCTGCGCGACCTGACGAACCTCCTGGTGCGGGACGACTTCCCCCAGATCGGGGAGGAGATCAAGGTCTATCTCCGCGACGTGTACGACCACGCCGTGCAGCTCATCGAGACGGTGGAGGTTTCGCGCGACATGGTGCAGAACATGGCGGACCTCTACCTCTCGGTCATCAACAACCGGATGAACGAGGTCATGAAGGTCCTGACCCTCATCGCCACGATTTTCATCCCCCTGACCTTCATCGCGAGCATCTACGGGATGAATTTCAAGTACATGCCCGAGCTGGAGTGGCCGGGCGCCTATCACGCCGTCCTGGCCGCCATGGCCGGGATCGGGCTTTTCATGCTGGGCTATTTCAAGCGGCGCGGCTGGTTCTGACCCCTCCTGTTTCGTCTTACTTTCGATATCTCCGGCGCATGACTCGGACCGGCGCATCCTGTAGGATGCCGCCGGTTGGCCCACCCCGCACCACTCCAAGCCGGAGTTCCCGCGTGCTCAGGCTTGGGCGCATGCCGGATTTATTCCCCTGAAGGAGGCGAAGCAGATGGGTACTGATCAAGGGTTGATGGGCGTCGATTGGGAGTCGCGGCTGGATTTCGCCCGGCTGCGCCGCGAGCGGCTCCAGCGCGCGAAGGACGCCCTCGCGAAATCGGACGTGGACGTCCTCTTCGTCTTCCGCACCGAGGACTGCCGCTACCTCACCGGCTTCCGCTCCCACCTCCATCCGACGGCCTCCCTCGGGATGGCCGTGAGCGTCCTGGCCAAGGGCGGCGAGCCCTTCATCTTCAGCATGGACCACGACCACGTCCGCGCCCGCATGACCTTCCTGAACCCCGAGCAGATTCAGGAGCGGGCGAACTTCCGCGACCTGGTCGGGGTCCGCAAGTGGGCGGACAAGGTGAAGGGCCTCCTCGGCAGCAGCCTCGAGGGCAAGCGCATCGGGGTGGACCTCTGGACCCCCGGCATTGAAAAGCACCTGAAGGAGGCCTTCCCCAAGTCCGAGTTCGTGGACGGCTACGCCGTGATGTGCAAGGCGAAGGTCATCAAGACCCAGGACGAGATCGAGTGCCTGAAGGTGGCCACCGTCATGACCGAGGCGGCGATGGACACGGCGCTCGAGTTCCTGCGCCCCGGCGTGCGGGAGTGCGAGGTCTTGTCCGTCGCCTGGCAGAAGATGACCGCCCTCGGCAGCGAGTGGACCCAATGCGCCAACATCGTCTGCTCGGGCCCCTACACCGCCCCCTACCGGCGCTTCACCTCGGACCGCATCATCCGCAAGGGCGACCCCGTTATCATCGACATCGGCGCCTGCTTCAACGGCTACTGGGGCGACTTCACCCGCACCTGGATCTGCGGCGGCATCAAGCCGACCAAGGAGCAGATCGAGTGGCACCAGAGGTGCTACAACTCGGTGTGGAACTCCTGCGGCGAGTGCAGGCCGGGCAAGACCACGCTGGACGTCTACAAGGCGGCCGAGCCCTACATCCTCGACAGCCTGGGCCACGGCTCGGGCACGAACCCCTGGGAGCTCCCCTACTTCAGCCCCGCGGCCTATGACGACCCGATGAAGCTCGAGCCCGGAATGACGGCCAACCTCGAGCCCTACGCGGGCAAGGAGGGGGTGGGCGGCTTCCGGCTGGAGAACAACGTGGTCGTCACCACCGGCGAGCCCGACATCTACACGCCCTATCCCTACGACGAGCGCCTGGTGAAGGACCTCCACCCGCTCGACACCACGACCGGGCGGACGCGCTAGAAAAATCGGAACCGGCGAGAAACGAATCCGCGGGGGCGGGTCTCAGGCCCGCCCCTGCGGATTTCACCGACATGGCTGGTTCCGTAGGGGCGATGCTTGTCATCGCCCTCTCCAAAGCGGGCGAACACGAGGTTCGCCCCTACGGATGCCGCATGGATCTGAGAGGTTACCCCGCGCTCCGCTCGGCGGTTCGGACGGCGGCCAGGAAGGCCAGGAGGGCGAAGAGGGCGGTCACGAGGAGGGAGACCTCCATCCCCGGGAGGCCCTGGACGGCGGCGGGGCTCGACAGGTAGAGCGATCGCCGCAGGGCGGCGACCCCGTAGGTCAGCGGGTTCGCCTTCATGGCCAGCGCGAGGAGGGGGTGGGCCCCCTCCGCCGGGAAGACGGCCCCCGAGAGCAGCCAGAGCGGCAGCAGCGCCAGGTTCATGATCGAGTGCAGGCCCTGGGTCGAGTCGATGCGCCAGGCGAAGAGCAGGCCCAGGCTCGTCAGCGCGAACCCCATCAGCGCCATCACCCCCACCGCGGCCAGCACGCCCGCCGCGGAAAGAGGCACCCCGGCCAGCGGGGCGGCCGCGAGCAGCAGCACCCCCTGGAGCAGGCCCAGCGTCGTCCCCCCCAGCGCCTGCCCCAGCACGATGGCCGAGCGCGGCACCGGCGCGGCCAGAACGCCCTGCAGGAAGCGCTGCTTGCGGTCGTCCATCACCGAGAAGGTGGAGAAGATGGCGGTGAAGAGCACCACCATGGCGACGATGCCGGTGAAGAAGTACTCCGCATAGCCCTCCGCCCCGTTCCCGGCCGGGGAGCGGAAGGAGCGCCCGAAGCCGCTCCCCAGCACCAGCCAGAAGAGCAGGGGCTGCCCGAAGGCCCCGACGATGCGGCTGCGCTGGCGCAGGAAGCGCACGATCTCGCGCTGCCAGAGGGTCAGGGCCGGGAGGAGGAAGTTCACGCCGCGCCCTCCTGGGGCGGGGCGCCGAAGCGGCGGCCCGTCCGGCGGATGAAGACGTCCTCCAGGGTGGGCCGGCCGAAGGTGACGGACCGGACCTCGGCGCCGAAAGCCTCGATCACCTGGGGCAGCAGGGCGTGGGCGCCGGGGCGCTCCACCCGCAGGCCCTCATCCACTTCCATCGCCTCCCACCCGAAGCGCGCTCGGAGCTTCTCCCGCAGGGAGGCGGGGTCGTCCGCCCGGATGAAGATCACCTCCTCCCCCGCCTCCCGCTTGAGCCCCTCGGGAGTGCCCAGCGCCACCAGGCGGCCCTCGTGCAGGATGCCCACCCGGTCGCAGCGCTCCGCCTCGTCCATCAGGTGGGTGGTCAGCACCACCGTCGTCCCCCGCTCCCGGCGGAGGCGGTCGAGCTCGCCCCCGAAGTCCCGCCGGGCGGCCGGGTCGAGGCCCGCCGTGGGCTCGTCCAGCAGCAGGAGATCCGGCCCCGGCAGCAGGGCCTTGGCCAGCTCGAGGCGGCGCTGCATTCCGCCCGAGAGAGTCTCGGCCATCTCCCTCGCCCGGGCCGCGAGGCCGAAGCGCTCGAGCTGGGCCGCCACGCCCGCCCGAAGGGCTGCGCCGCGCATCCCGAAGAGCCGGCCGTGGTGGATGAGGTTCTCGGCGCAGGTGAGCTTGGGGTCGATGCCCGGCTGCTGGAAGACCACGCCGAGCCTCCGCCGGGCCTGGGCGGGGGATTCCGCGAGCGGGACGCCGAAGACGCGCGCGCTCCCCCCGTCCGGCCGCAGCAGGGTGGCGAGGATGCGGAAGAGGGTGGTCTTGCCCCCTCCGTTCGGCCCGAGGAGGGCGAAGGTCTCCCCCCGGCCCACCTGGAAGCTCACCCCGGCCAGGGCGGCGCGGTCCCCGAAGGAGCGGTGCAGGTCCGTCACCTCGAGCGCGAGCGGGGCGCTCATGCGGCGGGCCCTCCGTTCGTCCGGGGCGAGGCCGGGGGCGGGGAGATGAAGTGGTCCACGTTCAGCCACAGGCTCCGGGAGTGCCGGAAGAAGAGGAGGGGGAAAATCGCCGCCGCCGCCGTCCAAACGGCGAGCTGGACCGCCAGCGCGGGCGCGATCAGCCAGTCCAAGAGAAAGAAGCCGCCCAGGCAGAGGAAGACGGTGGCCGCATAGTTGATGTAGATGGCGCCGATGAAGTAGCCCGGCTCCCGCTCCGTCCGGCAGCCGCACCGGGGGCAGGCAGGGTGCATCCGGAAGATTCCGGCGAACAAGGGTTCTTCCCGGCAATCCGGGCAACGCAGGCGCAGGCCGTTCGCGACGGCGGAGAGAAGGCCTCTCATCTCGGCGGGTAGAGCCAGTAAAGGAGGAGGTAGATCACCACCCCGGTCACCGAGACGTAGAGCCAGATAGGGAAGGTCCAGCGGGCGAGGCGGCGGTGGCGGATGAACTCCCCCCGGAAGGCGAGCCGCAGGGTCAGGATGGCGAGCACCGGCACCGCCGCCGCGAGGACGGTGTGGGAGATCAGGATGGCGAAGTAGACGGGCCGCACCCAGCCCTGCCCCGTGAAGCGCACCGATCCCACGTTGTAGTGGTAGATCAGGTAGAAGACGAGGAAGAGGACCGAAACCCCGAAGGCCCAGAGCATGCACGTCCTGTGCTGACGGACGCGCAGCGCCCGGATGTGCAGGTAGCCCGCCACGAGGAGGATGGCGGCGAGCGCGTTCAGCGCCGCGTTGAGGGCTGGAAGCTGGCTTACGGAGAGCAACAGGGTCTCCCCGGACGGCAGCCGGGCCGCCCGCGGTTCCGCCGCGGATCAAAAATCCGGCAGCGTCATGAGGACGACGAACACGCACAGGACGAGCGGGATCATCGCGATGTAGCCGAGGGCCACGCGCTCGAACTTCAAGTGCATGAAGTAGAGCGCCACCAGGGCCGCCTTGGTCAGCGCCATGATGACGAGGAGGAGTCCCTTGAGCATGTGCGGGTAGGCGGGCCCCGAGGATGGGTAGCCCGCCGCCACCTCCAGGATGGTCAGGGCCAGCAGCCACCAGAAGATGGCCATGTAGTTGACGTGGTGCGCCGCGTGCTGCGAGTGGCCATGAGCCATGTGTCCGCGCTCTCCCTTTGAAGGCGGGGCCGCGCCCGGGGGCGCTCCTTTACAGGAGGTAGACGAAGGTGAAGACCAAGATCCAGACCAGGTCGACGAAGTGCCAGTAGAGCCCGGCGATCTCCACCGCGTTGTAGCTGTGCGCCGAATAGGCCCCCTGGCTGCCCCTCCAGGCGATGATCGAGAGGTAGATGACCCCGCCCGTCACGTGCATCCCGTGAAAGCCGGTGATCATGAAGAACGTCGTCCCGAACAGACCCGCCCCCCACTTGTTCGCGGTGAGGCCGAGGCCCTCGTGGATGAGGTGCGTCCACTCGTAGGCCTGAAGCCCGAGGAAGATGGCGCCGCCCAGGACGGTGAGCCCCAGGAACTTCACGAGGCCCCCCTGGTCCCCCCGCTTGATGGCGTCCAGCCCCTTCACCATGGTCACGCTGCTGCAGATGAGCAGGAAGGTCATGAACGCCGTAAGGCCGATGCCCAGGACGTCGGTGGGCACGGGCCAGTTCTTGCTCGTGCTGCGCATGACGGCGTAGCCCGCGAGCAGGATGCCGAACGACATGGCGTCGCCCGCGAGGAAGATCCACATGCCGAGCTTGCCCCAGTTTTCTGGGGTCAGCGGGGACTCGGCGGGCTCGATGTGGTGCGCGGCGGCTGCTTGGCTCAAGTCGCCCTCTCCTTTTCGTCTATGCGTTGTGCCCGCGCCGGGCGCCCCGGCGGTGCGAGATGACGAGGGCCCCGCCGATCGTCCCGGCGAGGGCGAAGGGCATGGCCATGAGGAAAGTCAGGCTCCAGAAGTAGCCCGGGTCGCCGTCGAGCCCGCAGACGGCGCAGGCGGACGCGGCCTCGGGGAGCGCGAAAACAAACGCACCCGCCAGAAGCGGGAGCCATCGGCGCAAGGATTTCAAGGGCTTTTCCTCCGACGCCACTATGCCATCCACCCCGGGGGGTGTCAACGAAAGCATGGGTCCTAAATCAGATAAACGAGGATGAAAAGCACCGGCCACAGCCCGACGACCAGGTGCCAGTACATCCCGCAGCACACCGCCGCGCGGACCAGCACGGCCAGCAGCCACACCACCCCGCAGAAGACGTGGAACGCGTGGGTCCCGATGATGGTGTAGAAGGTCGAGCCGTAGACGCCCGAGGAGGCGGTCAGGCCGAAGC
>JACPUR010000020.1 GCA_016192135.1 Candidatus Tectomicrobia bacterium
GTCACGGCGATCAGGGTCTCGGCCTCGTAGAAGCCCGGGAAGTCCCGCGTCATCTGGCGGATGGACTCGCGGTTTGCCCGCCCGTGTTCCCCGGGGGAGACGTTTTTCTTGCCGAAGGCCTTGAGGCCGATGGCGGCGAGGCCCTGGTTGACGATGCCGGGGCCGCCCCGCTGGCCGAAGAGGAGATCGCCTGCGGCCCGGGTGGCGGCGCCCTGCTGGAAGGCGTCGAACATCGCGAAGAGGGCCGCGCCCGTGACGGCCCCCGCGGCGCCCGCGGCGGCGGCCCCGGCCTGGGACGCACCCCCCTCGACGCCCACTTCGAGCCCCGCCTTAAGCGCCGCCTCGGTCGCGGCCTTCGTCGCCGCCTCGGTGAAGGCCTGGGACTTCGCGGCCTCGATGACGCTCCCCTTCACGAGCTCCCCGGCCGCCTTGAGGGGGATGACGAGCTCGGGCCCGGCCTCCCCGATGAGGGCCACGGTGGGCTTCTGGACCAGGCCCCCCTGGGCCAGGCCCAAGAGGTTCTTGCCCGCGCTCAAGAGGTTCCCCACGGCGCCCTGGGCGAGCCTGAGGGCGGGGGCCAGCAAGTTCTCCTGCACCAGGGCCGAGGCCATGCGGCCCAGGGACTGGAAGAAGGAGGCCTCCATCTGCTTCAGGAATTTCTCCCAGGCCTCGTGGGTCTCCTTGGTGGTGGCGGTGAAGGAGGTGGCGAAGACCTTGGTGAGGCCCTCGTCGAAGGATGTGTGGAAGGTTTCGAAGGCTTTCTTGCCGGCATTTAAAGCGAAAGTGGCTTTATCATCAAATAGTTGCCCAAATTTCTTGTTCACCCCCTCTAAAGTTTTTCCTATGCTAAAAGCAACGTCCTCAAAATGTAATTTTGTTCGATCCAGAGCCTCAGCGAAGGCGAGGGTTTCCGCCGTCATCTCCCCCATGCCTTCCACGTACCCGATCTGCAACCTCTGGATGTCGAGACGCATCTTATCCAGCGCGGAGGGCTTGATCTTCCCGATGGCCTCCTGATACGTCTTCGTGAGCTTTTGAAGCTCGGCATCGTAGCTGTCCAGGCTCGCCTGGGCTTTCTTCATGTCCTTGTCCAGCTGCACCATGACGCCGCCCAGCTGCTTGACTTGCAACTGCGCGTTGCCCTCGACCTGGATGTCGATATCGATCCGGTTCTGCTGCGAGGCCATGGGGGAAACTCCTTCGATTTTCTACTTGTTCAAGATAATCACCGGAATGCCCGGCAGACGGCCTTTCACGTTCGGCTCTGAAAAAAGTGTTCCTGCAAATTCAACAACATTCACATCTACTTTCCCCCCCTGCGCGCTCACATACCCCGGCGCCACCCATGGATTCATGGCGATGACGGCGAGCGCGAGAGCGATGAGGCTGAACACGATCCGGTCATAGCGGCTGAGCATGTCGGGGTCTCCTGTGAGAGGGGAAAATCGCTTCCCCTATTATACCGCCGCCCCGGCTCCCGGCGCCGGACGGAGGGAAATATAAGCTGGCAGGGGTAAAGACCATTTACCGCAATTCGCGGCAATTTCGCGCACCTTCATGCTCAGGCGGGAAAATTTTCAGGCGGCGAGGGGGAGGAAAATCGCTCCGCGCGATCTACACCCTTCCCTCCCCGGACCGCCGCTCGAGGGCGAGGCCGGTCTCGAGCGCCTCCCAGTCGAGGCGCAGCTCCTCCCAGGTGCACTCCGCCAGGAGGTGGGGCGGCAGGCCGTAGGCCTTCCCCAGGAGGTGGAGCGCCGCCAGCAGCTCAGCCCGCGCCCTCCGGAAAGGCGCCCCCGGCGGGGGAAGCCTCCGGGCCCGCGGGCCCGCCCCCGAGCGCCGAGACGGCCTCGAGGATGGCGGCGGCGTCCTCCGGGGCGAGCTCGTGGACGCTCAGCTCCCCGGGCAGGCACCGGCCCGGCTCCTTCTCGCACATCACGCCCCCCTCTGGGATGAAGCAGCGCCGCAGGACGAGGCGCACCCACTCCCGCGTGGCGTCCTCGCCGCGCCCCTCCCCCCCGTTGCGCTGGGCGAGGAGGGCGGGATGGTCGGCGAAGTCGAGCACGCTCGGCGCGCGCACGAAGCCCCGGAGGCCCGAGGGCAGGGTGACGGGGCGGCGGTTGCGGTTGCGGTATTCGGCGAGATCCATGCGCATCCTTTCTATGTCCCCCCATTTCGCCTCCCCCCAAAGGGGGGCGGGGCGGCCCGCCAGAATCCGAAGAGGCTGCCATCAGGCGCCGGCCGGGATGGGCGGTACACTCCTTCCCCCTTCAAGCCATCCCAAGCCGCTTGCGGCTTGGGGGCCCAAGGTCGAGGGGGAGGTATTGGGGGGATGGGGTTGGGGTGGAAACCTTCTCAGGTGAACGTGATCGTCAGCTCGTCGTCCCCGGCGCTGCGGTTCATGACGAAGGGCGCCTCGTAGGCGAGGAGGCCGTTCCGGTCGCCGAAGCCCGCCCCCGTGTACTGGCACTTGGGGGCGGCGAGGGTGCAGATGTTGCCGGGCTGGGAGCCGATGACGGCGGCGAGGGCGGCCTGGGCGCCCGCCTCCCAGTCCGCGAAGAGGTCCTTCGTGCCCTTGAGCACGGCCTCGGGGTCGAAGCTGCCGGAGGGCGCGCGGCGGGTGACGAGGGCGCCGATGTGGCCTCCCGGAACGTTCGCGCTCTGGCGGAGCACCACGGTGTTGTTCAGGGCGAGGGTCAGGCGCGAGATGTCGAAGTTGAAGCCGGCGAAGGAGAAACCCGTCACCATGACGGGCGCGGGGATCACCTCCTGGTAGGCCGAGCCCTCGACCAGGGCGGCGTCCGAGACGAGGAAGTCGGCCGCGGTGAAGTCCCAGTTCACGGCGGGCACGCCGTCGAGCGGGAGCTCGATCGAGAAAGTCCCCATGCAGCCCAGGTAGAGGATGCGGAGCCCGTCCAGATAGACGGTGATGCATGCGCGGGTGAAGGCGGCCTTGTCCGAGGTGGGCTTGTAGGCGACGGAGGCGCCGGCCGCCACCGCCTGCGACATGCCGCAGGCCCGGAAGAGGACGCCGTAGTCCGGCGGCACCCCGGCCGCGCCCGAGCCGCGCAACTCGGTGGCGAAGGAGAGCCGGGCCGAGCGCTTGCCCATCACGGCCGGGAAGGGTGAGAGGCTCGCGTCCTTCACCGCGCGCTCCAGGCGCTCGATGTTGAGGTCGTGCCGGAAGCTCCCGGCCCGGAAGAGCTCCGCCGCCGGGGCGGGCCGGTCGAGGAGGTAGCGCGTCCCCGCCGCCGGCTGGACCGTCCAGGCGGGGGTCACGGTGAGGGTGTCGCTCAAGGCGTCGAAGTCGGAGACGGCGCGCTGCTGGCCCGCGCCCGCCCCCCGGATGGTCTTGAGGATCGAGCCGTTCCAGAAGTCGTCCGCCTCGGTCAGGGCGGCGTCCGCGAGGGTCGAGGCCCCGGCCGAGTCCGCCGTCAGCTCCCGTTCCTCCGTCGCCCCGATGGTCTGCCGGTCCCTGAACAGCAAGTCGCCCATGATGCGATCTCCCTTTCGTTTGGCCGCCTGCGGCGGCGCGATGATGTCCTGGTCTGTAGGGGCGGCCCCCTGTGGCCGCCCTCCACCGGGGCAGGCACGGGGGCCTGCCCCTACAGGTCGGTTTGCGTCACCCCCTCGCGATCCGCTCGACGGCCTCGATGCGGATCTCGGCCGCGTGGCAGAGGACCGCCCCGAAGCGGCGCGCCTCCACCGCGTCGACCCGGGGCGGCTGGAGGCGCTCCAGCGTGGCCACCTTCGGGGCGCCCTGCGCGTCGAGGAGCCGGAGCGCCCGGTTGTCCCGGAAGCGGTCGCACACCGCCTCGACGAGGTCCTGGAAGGCCAGCTCGCTCCCCGTCCCGTCCTCGAGGCCCATCACCCCGAAGAGGAGGAAGGTGTGCGCCCGCCGGTTCACCCCCGCGGGGACGAAGCCACCCGGCTGGGAGGAGGCCGCCGAGCCCAGCCCCTCGCGCGCCGCCTCGCGCGTCAGCACCCACCCGCGGACCTGGCTGCGCCCGTCCGGGGCGGTCCAGCGGAAGAAGTCGAGGTACTTCGCCAGATCGGCGGCGTAGCGCTGGTAGAGGTGCACGCGCCCGATGTTCGCCACGGCCCCGACCTCCGCCACGATGCCCTCGCCGATCTGCCGGTAGTTCGATGCGGCCATCGTCATCTCCCCGGTATCGTTTTGTAGGGGCGATGCTTGTCATCGCCCTCAGGCCACGGGGGGCGAACACAAGGTTCGCCCCTACGAAAGGCCCTCTCCCCCCAGCGCCGCCGCGATCTCCTCCCCCAGCCGCCTCGCGCGCTCCTCGATGCGGCCCTGGCTCGCCTCGAGCGCGCCGCGGAACATGTGCCGCCCCGGCATGCCCCGCCGGGCGATGGCCCGCGCCACGAGAAAGGAGACGCGCCCGGCCTCCCGGTCCGGGGCGCCCGTGCGCCTCCGCACCCAGGCGTGGAGGGGCGTCCCCGGCCGCCAGGGCGGGAAGCCCCCCGGCGCGCGGCCCTCCTCGGCCGCGGCGGCGTAGGGTGAGAGGGAGAAGACCTCGCCCTGAAGCTCCTCCACGGACCCGCCCCGCACCTCGCTCCGGATGGAGCCGCGGAGCGCCCCCGTGACCCCGCCCGGGGCCCGGGCCTCGACCTCGGCGCGGAGCATCCCGGCGATGTCCGCCACCGCCCTCTCCGCGAGACGGAAGAGGATCTCCTCGCCTTCCCCCTCGAGGAGCGGGCCTTCGATCTCTTGGTGCCATTCGATGGGCATCTCGCCTCCGATGGCCGTTCTTATGTAGGGGCCTATGGCCATACGCCCCGAGGATGTGTCCGTCCGATGCGGAGATCCGAGGGGCCGATCCCTTTGTAGGGGCGACCGGCCGGTCGCCCCTACGGACGTTTCCGCTTCACGATGTTCCTACCGCTCCGCCGGGCCGCCGTGGGTGAGGTAGTCGCCCCGGCCCGGGGAGAGAGCGTCGTCCCAGTCGAGCGTCGCGCCCGAGGCCCCGGGGGCCTGGGCGGCGTGGGCGTGGTAGCGGCGCTCGAGCTCCCGCGCGAGCTTGGTGTACTCGGCCGCCTTGCTCTGGTGATCCACGGCGTCGGCCGAGAGGGTGGGCGCCGCCGTCTGGGCGAAGCGCCGGGCCAGCACGTGGCAGCCCTCGGCGGCGGCGAGCCAGGCGACGGCCCTCTCGTCGTTCGCGGGGACGGTGCTGGAGACCGCATCGGCCATGTGCGGCAGGGTGTAGAAGAGCCGCGCCGTCTCCCCCGCCCCGGGGGTATGGCGCAGCAGGCGCAGCTTTTCGGCGGAGGTGCCGGGGGCGTAGAGCGTCCAGTCGCGCCTTTGCAGGTAGACGGGCTCGCGCCGGCCGTGCGGGTACTCCACCGCCTCGACGACGGAGAGGGCGCGATCCCAGCCGGCCGGGAGGGTGAAGTCGTAGGCCGCGCCGTCCCCGGCGTAGTCCGCGTGGGCGCGGCGGGGGCGGTCCTGGCTGTAGCGCGCGAGGGCGGCGCGGACGAAATCCGCCCAGTCCGCCTCGGCTGGGGCGAACTCCGCCGGGAGCGAGCCCGCCTGGAGGAGGGCCTTGGCGGCGTCGATGAAGGTCTGGAGGTTGGCCATGGATTCCTTCCGGTGTGACCGGTTCGGCAGGGGCGGCTCTCTGAGGCCGCTCCGCCGGGGCAGGCACGGGGACCTGCCCCTACGGATGCGTGCGCGTTCAGCAAATTCATCCACCCCTCCCCCAACCCCTCCCCTTGATAAGGGGAGGGGCGAAGGGGTGGGGTTACGTGAATTCCAGGTAGAGCTTGGGCCCCGTGCCGGCGAGGACGATGTGGAGCCCCGCGCCGAAATGGATTCCTCCGGCGGGGATGGCGAGGTCCGCGCTGGTGTTGGCGGGAGCTTTCACGGTGCGGAGGATTTTTCCCGCCGCGGAGGTGTTGTCGTAGAGGACGGCCGAGGCGGCGTCCGCCCCTGCGGTGAGCAGGCCGCCCAGGAGCTTTCCGCTCCCCGTCCGGGCGGTGCCGGTCGAGGCGATCTCGGTGGTCTCGGATGGGTGCATGGGTCCTCCTTGCGCCCTGCCCTGTAGGGGCGACCGGCCGGTCGCCCCTACGAAGGCGCGGGCAAATTGATCAATTCGGCGAGAACTCGACCACCACGCCGAGGGGCGGGAGGGCGATGCCGGTCCCCACCTTCTCGATCTGGAGGGCGAGCTGGGTGCCCTGGACCACGGCCAGGGGCGCGGCCGGGGCGTAGAGGACGAGACCGGCGACGCCCAGGCTGTTCCCGCTGGTGAGGTCGTAGTTCGCGACTTCGGCCGCCCCGGCGCCGTTCGCGCCGCGGTTGACGAGGTTCAGGTGCCGGGTGTTGGTGTCGGCGCCCGTGACGGCGGCGCCGGGGATGACCTTCACTTTCTCGATCCTGCAGTTCACCGGGGCCTCGAAGACGACGAAGTCCGCCGTCGGGTCCGCCGCCGCCACGGGCGGGAGCGCCGCCTGGCGGTCGTGCGTTCCCGGGGCGTCGTATGCCTGCCGCTGGGACATGTGTGCCTCCTCTTTTTCCCCGGGGCAGGCACGGGGGCCTGCCCCTACGAATCCCGTTATTTCTGTAGGGGCGGCCCCCTGTGGCCGCCCTGTCGGGTGCTCACCCCTCCCCTCCGCCCCTCCCCTCATCAAGGGGAGGGGATGGGGGTGGGGTGATTGAATTGGGGTGCTATTTACGCCGGGGCGCCGCGGTAGAAGGCGCGGTGGTCGAGCACCGCGCCGCCGTAGACGTGGCGGATCTTGTAGCGGAGCTTGTCGGCGCTGAAGCCGCTGCCCGAGGCGGGGTTGTCCTCGATGAAGAGCTCGGGCTCCTGCTGATCGTCGAGGAAGCCGATCTCGATGGTGTCCATGAGGGCCGGGTCGGCGACGAGGAACCAGTCGTTCGCGTCCGTCAGCTCGGGCGCCCAGAGGGGCTCGATCCCCAGCCGGTTGATGACGCTCGGCTGGGTGGAGTTGGCGCTCGAGACGACCTTCACCGCCGACTGGGTGACGTCGAAGGCCTCCTCGAGCAGGGCCGTCGGGTGGACGAGGTAGCGCGGCTGGGCCTGGGAGGCCGCGGCGGCCCCCTCGCCCGGGAAGGCCTGGGCGCCCATGGCCTTGATGCCCGCCACGGCGTTTGCGTAGGTCAGGGCGTTCGCCGAGGTGTTCGCGTGGTTGGCGTGGAAGAGCGCCACGCCGTCGTAGATCGCGGGGTTCGCGGCCAGGAAATCGAAGACGAACTTGTTCAGCGTGCGCTGGGCCGCGCGGGCGAGCCGCCGGGGGATCATGCGGATGGCGCCCATGTCGTCGTTCTGGATCATCTCCCAGGTCAGGTCCTCGATGCCCCCGCGCTTGGCCACGGCGTAGGTCACCGCCTCGTCCGAGGGCGGGGCCAGGACCGGGTAGGTGGCCTGCTCGGCCACGGTGGCGAGGTCGCCGTAGCCCCCGACGCGCACCCGGCGGTTGGTGCGGAAGTCCTTCACCGGCACCACGGCCGAGACGATCTTCCGCCAGAGGTGGAAGCGGTCGTCCCGGAAGTCGCGCAGCAGGGCCCGGCGGATGGAGTCGCCGAAGGCCTCGCCCCAGGTGGCCGTGGTCATGGAGGCCGAGAGGCGGCGGATGCCGTTCCAGTCCTCCCCGGCGCGGTGGTAGTGGAAGGTCTCGGCGAAGAAGGCCTGGGGCGTGAGCCGGCGCCCGGTGAAGTCCTGGAAGGCCTCGCTCAGGAAGCGGTAGGGCGCCGCTCCCTCCCGCGCGCGGGGCGCGGGGTCCCAGAGGCCGTCCAGGGCGGCGAGCTTGCGGTCCGCCTCGTCGCGCACCCCTTCGAGCCTCGCCCCGAAGCCCCGGAGCGCCCCGCTCGCCGTGAGCTTCTCGAGCGTCGCGGCTTCGAGGCGGATGGCCTCCTCCAGCTCCTCCTCCGTCTCCCCGGCGAACTGCCGCTCCAGCTTCTCCCGGACGGGGGCCGGCAGGCTCGACGCCGCGAGCCGCACCGCCAGCTTCTCGCCCCAGGAACCCTCCCCGCCCGCGGCGAGGGCCCGGCCCTCCTCCGAGGCAGGCTTCCCCAGCTTTTCCCGCATCTTCTCGAACATGTCCGTCTCCCCTTCAGGCGGGCGCCCGGCGGGAAGCCCCAGCAGGGCCCCACCCAGCCGCCCCTTGTGAACGACGTCCACCGAGTGGACCGCCTCGATCGTCAGTATGTGAAGGACGGGCCTGCCGTCCTCCTCGCGGATCTCCCCGCGCCCCAGCACGTCGAACGAGAAGCCGAAGGGCTCGGGGATGCCGCGCTCGAGCGCGTCGTGCGCCAGCGCGTGGAACCAGGCCGCCGACTTGGCCACGGCGAAGGTGGAAACGAGGCCCTCCTCCGCCAAGCGCACGCCGCGGTGCCAGCCGATGAGATCCTTGATGTCCGGGGCGCCCGAGCGGGCGTGGTTGGCGAAGGCCTGGGCCCCCTCGAACAGGGGCGCCGCCTGGGCCAGCACCTCCCGGGGCAGGAACCAGTCCCCCTCCCGCGAGGGCCCGGGCCGGGCGATGAGCACCTCGAAGTCCCAGGCGCCTTGCCCGCCCTCCTTCGCCGCCCGGAGCACCCCGCCCTGGAGCCGGATGGCCCGGGCGCGGACGGGCTTTCGTGCGAAGAAACCTCCCATTTCCCCCTCCTCTCTCCGCTTTTCCCTGCTGGGGTGTGCCTCGTGCGCCCGTGGGGCGCGGGCGCGCCCGGACGGACGCGCAGAGGGAATGTAGGCCGGATCGGGGTAAAGCCATTTACCGCAATTTCGTGCAATTTCGCGCACCTTCATGTTCAGCGGGTTTTTTTGCCGAAAAAATCAAAAAAGGTTGTTTGAGACGCCCTTTTTGGGCAGGATTGTTCCCGGATCGGGGGGGCGAGCGCATGGCGGAGTGGCTGGAGAGGGTGAAGGATTTAATCGTCCGCATCCCCTGGAGCCAGGTGATCGACATCGGGATCATGTGGTTCCTGGTGCACCAGGTGTACGTGCGCTTCCAGGGGACGCAGGCCATGCGCCTGCTCGTGCGGGTCTTTTTGCTCTTCGTGGCCTACCTGGCCGCCCATTCCGCCAATCTGATACTGACCTCCTTTCTGCTCTGGGCGCTGTGGCTGGCGGCGCTGCTGCTTTTCCTCGTGAACTTCCAGGGTGAGATCCGCCGCATCGCCATGCAGCTCAGGCCGGTGAGCCGCCTCTCGGTGCTGCTCAGGCGGGCGCGGCGGGTGGTCCTGCCGGAGGAGAGCGTGCTGGGGCTGGCGGAGTCGGCTTTCGCCCTGGCGCGAAAGGGCATCGGCGCTCTTTTCATCCTGGAGCGGCGCGACCCGGTCCTCCCCCTGCTGCGCAGCCCGGGGGAGCAGATCGGGGCCGAGATGCGCCCGGCCCTCGTCGAGACGCTCTTCCTCTACAACGCGCCCTATCACGACGGCGCGGTGCTCATCGGGGAAGGGAAAATCCAGCGCGCCGGCTGCGTGCTGCCCTTGTCCGAGAACTCGGACCTCCCCCCCGTCTACGGCACCCGGCACCGCGCGGCCATCGGGATCAGCGAGGCCTCGGACGCGCTTGGGGTGGTGGTATCGGAGCAGCGGCGCGAGGTGTCGGCCGTGGAGCATGGGGACATCCACACGATGGAGACGGCCGGCGAGCTGGCCACTTGGCTCTCGGCCCGCCTGCGGGCGCGCGCGGAGCCGAAGGGGGCGGCGGAGGCCCTGAAGGAGGCGCTGCTCTCGAACTGGCGGTCCAAGACGGCCACGCTCGCGGCCGTGTGCCTGCTCTGGCTCGTGGGCTCCTACCAGCGCGGAAACCCACGCGACAACCTCTTCAGCCGGATCGCCCCAGGGGTGGAGGAGACGTACTCGGTGCCGGTTTCCTACTACAACCTGGAGAAGGGGCTCGCCCTGGGCGCCGTGCCCCACGAGAGGGTGAAGGTGAGGCTGCGCGCCCGGCAGGACACGCTCAACTTCCTCGACCCGGGCCGCCTCCGGGTGAACGTGAACCTCGCGGGCCGCTCCGATGGGCTGGCGCGGATCGACCTCTCGGCCCGCAATATCGACCTGCCCGTCGAAATCCAGGTGATGGAAATCCAGCCGCCGGAGATCTCCGTCCCCATCGTGCGGCGCGGGCCGCGCCCGTCCGCGAAACCCTCCCCGCCGGCCCCCTAGCGCCGGCCGGCGCCCCTGGATTTCAGGGGCGAAATCGGGATGTTTTTGTCCTTGACGCTTCCCTCCGCGCGCCACATATTGAGATTGGACAAGGAAAAGGGAGGGATGAGGGAGTAAGGCGCACCCGGCGCGGTGCCGGGGGGATGGGAGTCCCGGGGCGGGCGCCCCGCGCGGGCTCCTAGGGGAGCGATGGTGGCAGGCGCTCCAAGACCGGCGGTACCACAAAGGGGAGGATGCATGGAGAGAGAAAGGCATCGGGTGTTGCAGGTGCAGTTCCAGGCCTCCTCGGCCCCGCGCGCTGGCCGGGCGGGGAGGGAATACCGGATCCTTCCGGATGGCCGGCGCACACTGACGGGCGGCTAACCGTCCGGCGCGGCCAACGGGGACATTCTCCCCGGCCGCAAGAGCCAGAGAGCACATCGAGCGGGGTGTGATGCCCCGCTCGCTTTTTGGGGAAATTTCCTGAATTCGGAATTTCTTTCCCCCATCCCGCGCTCCGCTTCAGGTTTTTTCCTGATAAGAAAATCGCTTCCGGACATGGCGGACCGCTTGCGCGGGCGGGCTGGGCTTCCCATATTTTCAGTGAGGGCAAGAACGTCCCAAGAGCCAAGCCACGCATGCGCGGCTTGCACCCGGCGGTTGCCGGGGGGATGAGAGCCCGCGAGCCGGGTGAAAAGGAATTACTCCGGTTCGGGCGCGGCTCTCAGAGGAGCGATGGGGGCAGACGCTCCAAGGGTGCAGGAGGAAGACCAGCCTGCAAGGAGGTGGTCGCCATGAAGCGGAGCCGAAATCGAGAAACGCGGGCCGAGTTCCTGGCCTCCCTGGCCTCACGCGTCGGCCGGGCGGGGAGGGTCCTGGAAGGCTGACGGCCCATGACGGGGCGGATATCCGCCCCCTTTCCGGCGAGCGAGCCGGATGAAAAAGAGAACCGAAAAAGGAGCGGGGCGCAATGCCCCGCTCTCTTTTTTTGCCTTTTGTCCCTTACAGGCGCTTGTCGACGAAACGGTCGAAATCGGCGTGCGCCCCGATGAATATCCAGAAATAATCCTCCCCTTCGGCTTCAGCCACCGCCCGGTATTGCAAGGTAACCCGCACCTCAATGTAAGACTTGGGGCGATTCTTCAGCCGCTGCGGGATTTTCCGATGCAGGCTGGGGTGGTTTTGATCTTTCTTGAAGAGCGCGAATTGCTTATTGGCCGCCCGCTGAACCATGGGAGGAAGAGCATTGTACAGCGCGATAAAGGTGGCCGAGCGTCGGCTTCGCATCTAGTCCATATCGAACACGCGGCCCTCGGCTTTGTCGCGCTCTGCCGCGTCCAGAATTCTCTGGAAACCGGGGGAATCGTAATTCCACTCCTCTTGAAGATTCTTGAGCAGTTCGTGGTATTTCTGGGCGAGTTCCTCGCATCCCTTGATCTTCCACCCCCGGCTTTCCAGGTGCCCGCACAGTTCCAATAGCTGTCTTTCCAGTTGAACAAGCATTTCGAACCTGGCGACGAGAAGCTGCTCGCCTTCTTGGCGCCGCGCCTCGGTAACCCGATCGGCCAACCCGGCGTGGAAAAAAGCATCCGAGTCGGCGGTCATGTCGTGAAAGGCACTCGCCCGGCTCAGGCTCACCTCCAGCTCCCGGACAAGCCGCGCCCTCTCGTGGTCCACCTCCCACCGTTCCTTCTGCTGCCGCAACATCTCGTTTTCGATGGAGAGGACTCTCATCAGTGGGTCGGAAATCGTGGGCATGGCATTCCTCGATAGGCTCAATTCCTGCTGCGAAACTATCGGCAAGCCCCGCCCTTGTCAAATTTCCAATTCCCTGGAAATCTCGCTTAATCCTATTGGGTTGCGAGCTACCATATGGAACCTTCATGACTCTCGCCGCCGTCCTCGTCATTCCCCTTCTCCTCTCCGGCTGCGGCTTTGTGCTCGAGGGCGAGGTGGCGCGGGTCGTGGACGGGGACACCATCGAGCTCTCCCACGCCGGGGGACGGGACCGGGTGCGCCTCTACGGGGTGGACTGCCCCGAGCGGGGCCAGCCCTATGGAGCGGAGGCCACCGCCTTCGCCCGCCGGCTCGCCCCCGTGGGCGGCCCCGTCACCGTCCACGTGCGCTTCCTGCTGCGCGACGCGCGCAACCGGCTGCGGGGCGAGGTCATCCTCCCGGACGGCAGGAGCCTCGCCTACGAGTTGCTCAGGGCGGGGCTCGCCTGGCACTTCCGCCCCCACGACGCCGCCGACCCGATGCTGCCCTACCTGGAGGAAAATGCGCGCGCGGAGAGAAAGGGCCTGTGGGCCGATCCGCACGCCATCCGGCCATCGGCCTGGCGGCGGATGCGGGACCGGGGGGAGACGGCCCCGCCCTGAGCCGCCAGGAATGCCCGGGCCCATGGCGGCGTTACAGGCACGGAAACCCCGCACGGAGGATGGACATGGAGATCATCGCCCACCCCGCCGCCCGCGCGCGTCCAGGCGGGCCCCGGGGCGGGCCGCGAGAGGATATCTTGCCTGGATGAAGGCGGGAGAAAGGCAGCGGCGGAAAAACCACACCCGAAAACCGGATGCGCCCGGCGGGGGACGTGCAAGCCGTGACGGATAGAACAGCCGCCTGTGGCTACTTCCAGAACATGACCCGGTCGAGCAGGGTCTTCTGGGCCACGTCCTCGGTGGCGACGACGGGCGTCTTCGCGATCACCTTGTCGCCCAGCACGGCCTCGAGCTCGCCCACCTTCTGCCCCTTGGCCAGCGGCGCGGCGAGCGGCGAGGGCAGGCGCAGGCGGGTCTTCACGTCGGGGGCCTCGAGGCGCTTGACGAGGACGGAGACGGGAGCCGCCGGCGCCAGAAGGGTGGCCGGCTTCTTGGCGCCGGCCACCGCGACGGGCTTCTCGAGCTCCTTCACCTTCACGAAGAGGTTTTCCTTCTTGTAGAGGCGGAAACCCTGCAGGAGGAGGCGGCTCGACTCGCGGTCCCGGATGGGGCGGGTGGTGGCGCCGAGCACCACCGAGACGAGCCGCATGCCCTCGCGCTTGGCCGTGGCGCAGAGGTTGAAGCCCGCCTCGCCGTAGTAGCCCGTCTTGATGCCGTCCATCCCCCGGAAGGTGCGCAGGAGGCGGTTGTTCGTGTTGAGGAGGATGAATTTCCCGTCCCGGAAGGGCTCGCGCCAGGTGGAGGTCCACTTGAGGAGAGCGGAATGCTTCACGATCTCCCGCGCGAGGATGGCGGTGTCCCGCGCGGTGGTGTAGTCGGCCTCCTCGCCCGGGCCGGGGGGCAGCCCGTGGACGGAGTGGTAGAGGGTGTTGGCCATGCCGAGCTGCTTCGCGCGCTGGTTCATGAGCTGGACGAAGGCCTCGACCGAGCCCGTCATGTGCTCGGCCACGGCGTAGGAGGCGTCGTTCGCCGAGGCGATGGAGATCGCCTTGAGCATCTCCTCGAGGGTGAAGCGCTCGCCCTGCTTGAGGTAAACCTGCGAGCCCCCGATCTTGCTGGCCAGCGCCGAGGTATTGACCATCTCGTCGAGCTTGTGGACGCCCTTCTGCACCGCCTCGGCCACGATGAGCATGACCATCATCTTGACGATCGAGGCGGGGATGAGCCTCTCGTCCGCGTTGTCCTCCTCGAGCACCTGGCCGCTCTCGGCCTCGATGAGGATGGCGCCCTTGTAGGGCTTCTCCGCCGCCTTGGCCGGCGCCTCCTTCTCTTTCGCGCCGGCCGCGGCTTGCCTGGGCTTGGCGGCGGCCTCCTTCGGGGGCCGGGCGGCGGATGCCGCGCCGGGCAGGGCGAGGACGGAGCAGAACAGGAGGCAGAGCGGACCCATCCACAACCGGCGCATCAAGACACCTCTCCCGGATAGGCGGCGGAACGGCGGAAGGAAGAAACGGCCCAACGGAGTCTCACCGCAGCTTGGCCCGGGCCTCCGGACGCACGGAGGCCGCGGCGGCCTTGTCCGGAAAATCGCGCACGGGCGGAATCACGAAATGCCAGCGCATAGGGTACCACGACCCGGCCGCGGCTCAAGACATTTTTGGGCCGGCGGCGGCCCGGGCGGGCTCCCGGGGCGGGCGGGGGCCCGCGAGGCCTCCTTGACGCGGCCGGGGGAAGCCCTAAAATCCCGGGAACATCTCAGCCAACGGTCGTGGATGAAGACGCGGGCGGGAGAGGCCGCGCTCCTCCAGGCCCGTCTCTCCGCACCTTCGAGAGGAGAGCTCCCGATGCCCATGTTCCGCCGTTCCGCCGTTTGCCTCGCCGCCTTCGCCGCTTTGGCCGCCCTCGCCCTGGCCGCCCCCGCCCAAGCGGCGGAGGACGCCGTGCTCCGAGCCGCCAAGAAGGAAGGCAAGGTCACCTGGTACACCGCGGTGGCCACCGCGGTGGCCCAGAACGTGTGCCAGAAGTTCAACGCGAAGAACGCGGGTGTCACCTGCACCGTGCACCGCGACGGCTCCGGTCCGCTCTACCGCCGCATCCTCCAGGAAGCCAAGAGCGGGGTGTTCCAGGTGGACGTCTTCGATTCGGCCAACACCGGCCATTTCCTCAGCCTCCGCAAGGACCACCTCGCCTCCTACAAACCCAAGGGGACGGACAAGTTCCACCCGGCCTTCGTGACCGACCACGGCTACTGGACCTACTACCGGGCGACGGTGGTGGTGCCCTTCTACAACA